>JAZUCR010000449.1:0-18742 GCA_045639225.1 Victivallales bacterium | reverse complement strand
TGCAAAGGTCTGACTTCAATCATAATTCCGGACAACGTGACGCAAATCAGCGACTCTGCATTTACATACTGCACGGGTCTGACTTCGGTCGTAATTCCGAACAGTGTGAAGGAAATCGGATATTCTGCGTTTTCGGGTTGCAGTGGATTGACTTCGATTGTTATTCCAGATAGCGTAACGAAAATCGAAAATCTTGCGTTTTCGGACTGCAGCGGCCTGATTTCGGTCGTAATTCCGGACAGTGTGACGGAAATTGGAAATTGTGCGTTTTCCCACTGCACGAGCTTGACTTCGGTGAAGATTCCTGATAGCGTGACTAAAATCGGAGAGGTCGCGTTTTCGAGTTGCAAAGGTCTGACTTCAATCATAATTCCGGACAACGTGACGCAAATCAGCGACTCTGCATTTACATACTGCACGGGTCTGACTTCGGTCGTAATTCCGGACAGTGTGACGGAAATCGGAGATGGCGCGTTTTCCAATTGCACGGGCTTGACTTCAGTGGATATTTCTAATAGCGTAACGAAAATCGAAAATTATGCGTTTTCAGGTTGCAGATGCCTGACTACGGTCGTAATTCCGGACAGTGTGACGGAAATCGGAGATGGCGCGTTTTCCAATTGCACGGGCTTGACTTCAGTGGATATTTCTAATAGCGTGACTAAAATCGGAAAGGATGCATTTTATGGCTGCAACGGCTTGAGTTCGGTCGTAATTCCTGACAGTGTAACGGAAATCGGAGAGGATGCGTTCCCTTCCGGGATAAGCATACTGCGCAAAAAACATGTGGATGCTGGAGAACAAGAACAGTAACGGGGTAAAAATCAATTCTGAAAATGTTGGAAGATTAGTCAGAAAAAGATATTTTTCTGTTCAAGCTCAATTTCCGGCTCCGGCGTAAACGGATGCCCGCAAAACAATGTTCCAGTATATCCGCTATGAAAGTGAATTTTTGCCTTTTTCGCTACTGAAGCTGGATTTTTCCGTATTTGCTCTATAGCCGATGCAGGGAATGCCGCCACTGTGAAAATTCTGCACATCGACATTGCATGAATCTTCCATGTCCAGAAATCGTCATCCGGCGGCATATTGTATTCCCATAGAAAAATCAATCGCCGACAGCTGAAACAATCCCGTCTTTGGGAGAGTCTCCAAACTCTGTGAAAATATTCCTGGCCGGACTCTTTTTCTTTTCGGCATAGTATCGTGATCCTGTCTTTTTGAAGCCACGGCACTCTGAGTATTATGCCATTGATTTCATCGGCATATCCGGATAATTCCGCACGGCAATTCGACAGCCAAAGTTTCCTCTCGATGGGCGAGCCGCCGAAAAGCAGAATACATCCCGCCAGTGCAAGCGGCAGTCGACAGATTTGACCGTTGCCGTCCTTACCGATGGCCAGCAGCATTTGTTCCGCAGGTGTTTCTGGTGGTCTCATTGTCTTTCCTGTCTTTTTCAGTAAATTATATACTGATATGCGACAAAGAACGTCACATGTCATGATATGAGACGCAAAATGTCCCACGTTGTATGATATGTTTATCGAAGAAAATTCAGAAGAAGTGAGGTTAAGATGAATGAAAAGATAACGATTGGGTGGATTTTAAAACAGTTCGTCATGGAAATATTGGCATTTTTTCCCTATAAAATAAACAAAATCATAAGAAATGCAAAGGGGATATATGCCTATTCCCCCATAGGTTTTAATGGCTTAAGAAATCCGGGTGAGGATGAGCGCAGCGGAATTGGGAAATCCGAATCAGGTGATTTATCGGCTTACCAGCACTTAGAACTGAGCGAGTCTGAGTCAGCAAAACGGCGCATGGAGAGTGGGAACGAGGGTTTTCTATGAACCGTTTTGTAAAGGCACGGCAGAAGGGATGCGACAAGTCCAATCAAGGCAATGTCAGTCGATATTCACGGAATACCCCAGGAAAACCTTGTATTCTTCTCAATCGGCGAGTATATTACAACCCATGCAGTGGATAATACAAATTAGTTGACGAGGGAAATATGTCTGCGAAAGCTGGGAACGGGGTCTCGCTTTCCATCAGCAAATGTTATGGTAAAAAATCGTCATAACATTTGAAAAATTACAGAATTGCAGCCACAAAGGTTCAAGCCGATAATTAACGATACATACCAGGAGCGCAACATGGAATTTTGGAATATGCAGCTTCATCCGAATGACAGAACAAAGTTTCCGCCAGAAAAATTACGAAAACTATTGCAAGATAAAGAAATTATTGGTATAGGAGAAGAGTGGAAAAATGATCACGGCCAACCGGACCATTTTAAGGATTGGATGCAAGACGGAGATATCGTTGCCGTGCGGGATGGAGGAACACCGGTAGCATTGGTAAGGGTAACCGGTCCATGTGTGGAAAACAATGACCAAACAGATGATTGCTGGTTTGATTTAATTAGGAGAATTGAAATTCTCTCAATCGAGCCCCCGTCCGCATACGATAAGCCTTATTTTAACATGACATCTTGTTCTCTACAGAGAGAAAAAGAACCAGCGTTTGTCCGTTTTTGGTATAACAGTGTCGAAGAGGAGAGAAGAATGGAAGAATTAAAGCAACTTTTGGGAAAATGCCATAACCTTATTTTGACCGGCGCTCCTGGAACAGGAAAATCGTTCCTTGCGATGCAACTTGCCAATGCATTAACCGGAGATTCAAGAGATACACCACCAAGCAAGCGACATTCAGCTTTCGTCCAGTTCCATCCATCATACGACTACACTGATTTTGTTGAAGGACTTCGTCCGACCTCAAGCGGCAAAGATGGAAATATCGGGTTTGAACGCAAGGATGGTATTTTCAAAGAATTTTGTAAGAATGCGATATCCGAAGAGTCCTCCGATCAGAAGTATGTATTCATTATTGATGAAATTAATCGTGGCGATATTGCCAAAATTTTCGGTGAACTTTTCTTTGCCATAGACCCTGGATACCGCAATGCCGAAAATCGTATTCCAATCAAAACACAGTATCAAAATCTCATTCAAGACCAAAATGATCCTTTTAAGGATGGCTTCTATATTCCTGACAATGTTTATATCATTGGGACTATGAATGATATTGACCGCAATGTTGAAAGCATGGACTTTGCTGTCCGGCGACGCTTTACTTGGAAGCAAATTGCTCCAGAAGATACGCAGGATGCTATTTTGGCTGGTCTTGGAGCGGCCACTGATGATGCAAAGAAACGAATGAATCGCCTTAATGCAGCCATTCGCGCTGAGAAGTCTCAACTGGGCGAGAATTTCTGTATTGGAGCCGCCTATTTCAAAAAAATTGATACCACTCAGAAAAAATGGGACAATCTATGGTATTATCATCTTGCCCCGCTTCTGGCTGAATATGTCCGAGGACTTCCAGATGCCGAGAAGATGATAGAAATATTCAAGAAGGAATACGAGGGAAACCAAGCCAATGTCAATACCACAGCTCAGACTACTCATAGATAACAACAGCCCGAAGCCTCTGGAAGGTTTGACGGTCGATGAGTGTTCGGTGTTGGAAGAAATCGGAAATCGGTCTCTTGGCGAACTGATTGAAGAGCATCCGGAATTGCTGGTGTTCCCTCATTGTCTCGGGGACAACAGGGATGACATCAATGATCCGCCTATTTTCTCTTTCCATAATCCGACGCTGAAAACAGGGAATGTCGTGGGCTTTTGCGGGAAGGATGGAGTTAATGTCCATATTCACTCGCGATTTGATTCTGATGGAAAGCAATTCTTTCTCCATTATATGCTTCAAAAGGTATTCGGTATAAATGTGCTTGATCTGCCGACCACTACGGAGGACGAGAGGATCTGGGATTTTCTCCTTTATCTTTTTCCGTTCTGCCTGAAAAAGGCAATGCGGCAGGGACTGTTCAGAACCTATCGAGCATTCCACTACAACAATGACAAAGTAAAGGGGACAATTGATGTCTCCGCACACATCAAACGGAATATCCCCTTTACGGGAAGGGTTGCCTACCAAACTCGCGAGCATACAGCAAATAATCATCTGATTCATCTCGTTCGTCACACGATTGAGGCCATACGCCACCATCCTTTAGCAGGGCAGTTACTCTCAAACGACCAGGAAACCCGGCAGTATGTCGAGACAATCATAATTGCCACACCGGATTTTAATCCGCATGGACGCGACAAGATCATGCAAAAGAACCTTAGCCATGTCCGACATCCGTTTTATACGGAGTACACGCCTCTTCAGCAGCTCTGCATGAAAATTCTCCGGCACGTACGTCTTACCTACGGAAAGGACGAGAACAAGATTCATGGCATTCTCTTTGATGCAGCCTGGCTCTGGGAGGAATATCTGGCGACAATATTGTGTCCCATTGGGTTCAAGCATCCCCAAAACAAAACAGGAAGCGGAGCTCTGAATTTCTATAAGGGCAAAGATGGTTCTAACATAAGGGCTTTCCCCGATTTCTATAGCGACAAAATGAAGGTCGTCATAGACGCAAAATATAAGCCATTGAAAGATCGAATCGGCAAAGATGGTCTGCGCGAAGACCGTTTTCAGCTCATCAGTTATATGCATATCCAAGAAGCAGAAATTGGCCTTCTGCTGTTTCCAACCTCCTCGAACGACCAGTATCCGGAATGGGAGGGAACACTCCGAGGCTTCGGCGGGAAGATCGGGATTTATGGGTTTAAAATACCGAGCGAATGTAGCTGTTTTGCGGATTTTTCAAAGCAGATGGAAGAGATAGAAAACAACACTCGCCGATTAGATATCCTATCCATTAGGAAACAGTAAAAATCTTGTTTTATTTTATAGTTTTCTGATAAGAAGACGGGGCCCGCCCCGTCTTCTTACCCGTTTTTCTTGTCTGTATCATTATAAATCAAAAACTGTTGTTCACGACCAAAAGAACTGGTATAGAATACTTTTCTTTCACTTTCGGGGCAAATGCGTCAGTGAAATATATCAGGGCATCAAAATGTCTCTCTGATGCTTCTTTGAATACAGGTTCAAGATCAGTTCCACCTCTTCCTTTTACGCTTCCATCAAACTCTCGAAAGGGGTATTCCCGTTGAATTTGAGCATCACACTCAAAAACAGTAACATTTGAATTTCCTTTTGCGATCCATTGAATTTCAGAGAAAAACATTTTCAAGGAATCTTGATCAATACTTGCAGAGGTGTCTGTCTCAAATGCGTCAGGAAGTCTTTTCCGCAGTTTCCGTATTTTGTCCCGAATCGTCCGGAAGAACTTTTTTAGCAGGAATTTCCTGATCTCTCCAATTCCATTCGTGGTTTCGGGATTGTTCCCATGCTCGCGGCGGCGGATTGCAGCCGACCGTAACAATATTCATGGACGGATCATCGTAGATCACTTGTTCCCTCGTATCGCCTGTATAGAAACTTTTATAATAGTATTTGATAAAGGCTTTACGTCCCGTCATTTGAGCCGACCAGTCGGGAAGGACTCGTGATGCGCGTACAGGGATACGCTCCAAGACAATGTTTTTCCCATTGGTCAAATGAATTGTAATTGAATGCGAAAATATATCAATGCGCCGGATAAATCGTTGTGCATATGCTTTGTGAAGTCTGTGACTGATAAGTTTAAGTTGCCAGATATAAATGAGTTCCTTGATTTCCCGCTTTATTTTTTCCGGATTTTGAGATATCTGGGCCTTTAACTTGAGCCGTTCTTCCCTGATCGCTTCCAAATTATTTTTTAGCTGTTTGGAGAGCACTTCAAATTGTTCTTCGTCAAGGCTTTCCCTGGTGAACATTTCGGTGATTTTTTGTTTTTTGACCATGAGCGCATTCTCCCTGACAAGTAGTTTTTCTTCCTCTGCCTTGGTGTCCTTCGGTTTCGAGAGAAGTTTATAGTCCTCGATAAGCGGCTGAATAATCAAGGCCATCAGGGATTCGTGCATTCCAAGCAAATGAAGTTTTTTCGGAATGACCGGATGTTTCAGCCGGGCTGGAGAGGTTATCAAGTAATCCCCGTCAAGATTCACTTCATTCTGATTGAAATACTCATAGCGAAGATGGGATGAACCGCAATCTTTGCGGTGTTCCCGGTAAACATTCCGTGTGCAAGTAAAATAAGGAAGCCGATGCCCCTGTTCTTTGGAGCAATAAGCTGGACCGCAGGAACTGATCTGCATACGTTCTCCGCAATATCCGCAATAGCACAATCCGGTGAATGCATAGATATTTTTGCGGTCATGGTTTTTCGGACGCTTGCTTTTCAGTCTTTCCCGCATCTTCAGAAATGTTCCGAGGGTAATAATCGGGATATCCTTGAAACACTGGGATTCTATCAGCTCACCATTGCTGTTATACTGATATCCGGCATATTCCGGACGTTTATATATCAGCATCAGAGTGTCGTAAAATAAATCCTTGATGGCATATTTCGCCGTGAGAGCCCGACAGATGGACATATAGGAACAATTCCCTATGCCCAATTCAAAGGCTTCCCGGACCAATGCTGCTTCTTCCGGAACGATCTCATATTTATGTTTGCCGATTCTGCGATATCCCCGGAAATTGCTTCCCGACGGACGTTTACCTTCATCACGAAGTTTACGAAGGGCATCCCTGCTTTTTTGCCGCTGGTATTCCAGTTGACCGGCGTTGATCATGGAGAGGATTTTGATTGGCAAAATATGTTCAGGCTTATTCAAATTGACTTCGCCGTCTTTAACGCAGATAATCTGGATGTTGTGTTCGACCAAAAGCCCTGCGATATAATTTTCGAGGTGGCTCTGCGGCAGTGGTCTCATGAGCCGGGTATAGTCATCCAGCAGAAGATATTGGATTCCGTCCAGGCGAGAAAGGGCTTCTCCCAGACCGCTCCGGTATTGAAGCTGGTTTATACTGGTTGACTCCAGCCATCTCTTAAGAGCCCAGTCCTTCCGCGAAAATAGTCTTGCATCCTCGGTGTCAGGGTAAAATTTCCCGGAGATATTAAGGTCGCGGAATACGTCTTTTTCCGGATCGACTTGCAACCCCCGTTCCCGTGCCAGTTTCAAACACTTTTCGACTTGCATTTCCACGCTTGCGGAAACATCATCATCTCCGGACGACTGACGGGCGTAGATGATTGCTTTCTTTTTTCTTTCCATTTTCAACATACCCCATATAGGTTTCGCCAACGAATTCATTTTCGCTGTGTGCAACCTGTATATGAAGCGTTCTTGAAAAATCCGGGAAAAAACGGAATGGTTTTGAGGATATCCTTAGTGGAAAAAAAGCTTTTTTGTAATCGTTACCAGTTGAAAGCCAAGTGGGTTACAAGAAAAAATCAAAAAAATTATTCCGGATGAAAGCAATCGGAAACGATGGAGAAAATGGTCAGGCGGTCAATGGGTATGTTATGCTTATGACCTGTGAACCCTCGGGATCGGTCACGAAATAGATCCCCATCGCCGGATTTTCGTAGCAGATGCAGCCCATCTTTTCATGACGGGCATGGGCGGCTTCATAATCATCGACGCGGAAGGCCAGATGAAATTCATTGTCGCCGAGATTATACGGTTCCTTGCGGTCGCGCAGCCAGGTCAGTTCGAGCTGATGCGTGCTGCTGCCGTCCTCGAGGTAGACGATGATAAAGCTGCCGTCCTTGGCATTAATGCGGCGGACTTCCTTCATATCGAATGCATCGGCATAGAATTTGAGACTTTTTTCGAGATCGAGCACGTTGAAATTGTTATGGACCATCGTAAACTGCATAATCAAACTCCTTTTTATTCGATACGGATAACATAGCACAACTTTCGGAGGAAATCCAGTCGGGAAGCGAAAATCGGGAATGGATCGACCCGTTTTTTGAATTTTCCGCTTTTTTAGTGAAAAAAAGCAAAAACCGGCTTGACATTCTGAAAAACCGGTGTAAATTACAGGTCATATTGAAAATGCCGACGTGGCGGAATGGCAGACGCGCTGCGTTCAGGTCGCAGTCTCCTCACGGAGGTGTAGGTTCAACTCCTATCGTCGGCACCATTTTCATTCTCCCCGATCAGTTCACTCCGCAACTTGAAAAAATGATTTTCACGGTTTTTCAAAGAGTCTTTTTTGCACAGTTCCGGTCAATGTAATAAGGTTTCCGGACCTCGGTTTTATGATAAGGAAATCCCTTGACTCCGATATGACGGTCCTCTCTCCCCGTGAATTTTGCGGAAAAAATATCTTTCTCGGCCGGGAAACCGTCATGAGTGACCTGCGCAGTGGAAATAATACTGTGAACCATCCCGTCGGTGATATACGGCTTTCCGGTATTCTTTGCCGCCGTATTCCAAAATTCCGGGAAAACCTTCCGGTACTGTTCGTTGGCATAAAAAATCATCGGAACTTCGAAGAACGGAGGGGCGGTGCTGGTTTTCGATCTGCCGACCAGGGACTCCGGACATTCACCGTGATCGGAAACATACAGCATGTAACCCGGACACTTCAGGTCGCGGACCATCCCGGCGATCTTGCCAAGGATATAATCCGTATATAAAATGGAATTGTCATACTCATTGATCCGGCGAACAGTCTTAGCCGGGAATTCCGCATCACCCGGGTGCGGCTTTCCGCCGAACTTGTCAAAAGACTCCGGATAACGCTGGTTGAATCTGGCATGACTGCCGAGCAGATGCACGATAATCAGCGCGGGAGCCTCGGTTTCGGACAAATACTTTTTCACGCGGTCAAGAACCACTTCATCTTTGCTGCGGGGCTTTTGTTCCTGCAGAAACTCTTTGGGATAAGCACCGTAATAAAGAAGGTTGACCGGTCCGTCGAATGGCCCCAGTCGGAACTGGTTGGAGATACAGATAATCTTGTAACCGGCCGCTTTCAAGACGGAAAATGCGGTATAATCGAGAGGCTCCATGGAAGGATATTCGGATGTCGAGAACATCAGCTGGCAATTGGGAGAGGTAACAACATCTGCGGAAACAGCATCATCGAAGATGAGAAGATCTTTCCGGAGCTTTTCCATTTCCGGGGTCGTGTTTCGAAAATAACCGTAAAGCCCCCAATGGTTACGGGTGGCGGACTCACCTATGACCAATACACCGAAAATCTTTTCACCGGTAGTTTTCCGGATCCCGCCGGGAAGCCTCGGATCAGTAACCATGGAAACCAGATTGTTGAGGGAACGTCGGAAATCGAAATACCTGACCGGCATTTCGGTTTCCAGATTCCGTTTATAAATTGCTTCGTGATCGCCCCGGACAGTAAAACGGATGACATTGATCAGGAAAGGAATCATCAGCAGCAATGCCGCTATGGTACTGGCTTTGCCGGGTTTGAAAGAACTTTTCCAGACAAAAATCAGCATTGAAACCGGAATCGCGATGCAGATAATCGAAATCAGCCAGATCCTCCAGTCAACAAATGTTGCCATGAATTCGCGGGATTCCTCCACGCTCGAGGCCGCCAGAACGAAAAAAATATCTACCGTCAAAGGGAGTTTGAAAACACACAGCAGAAAGCCGCAAACGAAGGTCAGCAGCGTGGACAAGATGATGAAAAATGAGAAAAACAACTTGCCGCCCCAGCCGGGAATCAGCCGCCCGACAGCATAGACCAGCAAAACAAACGGCCATGACTGAATAAAGGGATTGAAAAAAGTCTTATTGGCCCCATACCAATACGACAAAAAAAGCTCTATTGCAACCAAAACGGTTCCATAAAGCAGCAGTACACCCCACCGCCAATTATCTTTGCAGAAACTGTATACCGCGGGAGGAATCGATATGCGTTTCAAAGGAAATCACCTCATATTCATCAGCTGGTTGTTTTCATTTTTACCAGTTCTGCCGGAGGAAATCGCGAACGGAAATAAAATCCCGGCTTTCCGGACAGCAAACCGGGATCGGAACGGAACCTCGGGCTTATTTCACAAAATTCTGTTTCAAAGCCCAGAGTCCCAACGCGGGATTGCTGATGTAGAAGATCTCTTCTCCGTCAACGGTGTTGAAACCGTCTTTCAGTTTGGCGGGATCGTATTTCTTCACCATCGCCTCAAGGTCGCCGCACTCGAATCCGACCGAACGGATCTGATCCGGCGGCATATCCTTGCCGGGGCAATAAATGATCCGGAACCGGCCTTCGCTGGAACCGTGGATCAAATGCGCCGCGGCGCCGAGATTGTCGCGCAGATCCTGATTTTCCGCCACTGCTTTCAGGGTGTTCGGCGTGCCTTTGTAGCCGTATTTGCGGATCAGGATATCGTTCTGCTTATCCTCGCCGAACTCACGCAGACCCGGCGCGAGAATGATCAGCTCGCCGTTATCGGCGATCGCCATTCTCGTGCGGTAGATCGCTTTGTTGCCCAGCCAGGTGCTCTTGAACTCTTCCGGATCCAGATAGACCACCACCTTTTTCAGGGGTTTGTCCAGCAGTTCCAGATTCGTTTTCACGCACAGATCGGACGAGGCCAGGAATGCATCGGGTCCCTGCCCCGAGAAGAAACCGCGCATCGCCATCTTGCCGGTCGCCTGGTCTTTTGCCATCACCGTGAGCATAAACACCAGCGGACGGTCCGACAGATAGGTATCCACCCCGTAGTTGAACAGGCGTCGCACCGGGGAATCGGCATGCCCCATGATTTTTTCCATGTTGGAGACCGCGCCGAGGAAGTGCGACTTGTTGATGATGTCCGAACCGCCGACGCCGACCATGATGTTCTTGGTGTAGTTGGCCAGTCCGACCACTTCGTGCGGCACCACCTGCCCGATCGAAAGGATCAGGTCATAAGGTTCGAACAAAATCTTGTTGACCTGGATTTTCACCTCGTAATCGAGCTTGCCGCCGGAAAGTTCCTTCAGAAAATCCGAGGAAGCGGTTCCGAGCGTGACCACGTCATTGCGCCAGTCATGAACTTTGAACACGGATTTCGGGATCTTCTTGCCGAACATCATTTCCAGCTGGGCATCGTTCATCGGACTGTGCGTGCCCAGCGCCGGCATGATGTCGATCTCGCATTTGTCGTGATAATCCTCATAAATCATCTCGGTAATGCGTCCGGCCCGGGAATTCAGCCGGGTGTGATCCGGCGGCAGCAGCAGCATTTTCTTCGGATTTTTGCCGCTCTTCTCGATCGTCTGATGCACCAGAACGCGCAGCTCGTCATCGCTGATCGAGCAGTCCAGTGCACCTTTCTGAACAAAAATGCTCATATCGGCCTCCGGTCAGGCATTGTAAGTGCCGGAAACGGTCTTGCCGCTGGTCTCGGTCCATTCCGTATGGAAGATTTCGCCGCGGGGCTTGTCGACGCGCTGATAGGTGTGGGCGCCGAAATAATCACGCTGTGCCTGGAGCAGATTCGCCGGCAGGCAGGCCGAACGATAGCTGTCGTAATAGCAGAGCGCGCTGGAGAAGGCCGGCACCGGCACGCCGGTGAGAACCGCCTGCGCAACGACCTGACGCCACGCGTTCACACAGCCGTCGATCGCGCCGCGGAAGAAGTCATCCAGCAGCAGGTTGTCCAGTGCCGGATTCTTGTCGAACGCTTCTTTGATCTTTTCGAGGAAGGTCGCGCGGATGATGCAGCCGCCGCGCCACAGCAGGGCGATTTCGCCATACTGCAGGTTCCAGTTGAACTCTTTGGCGGCCAGACGCAGCAGCTGGAAGCCCTGCGCATAGGAGCAGATCTTGGAAGCGTAAAGGGCCTGACGGACCATGTCGATGAATTTTTTCTTGTCGCCGCTGAAGCAGGGCGGACGGTCGGAACCGATCACCTTGGCAGCAGCCACGCGTTCATCCTTGATCGCGGACAGGCAGCGGGCGAAAACGGCTTCCGCCACGGTCGGAGCGGGCGCACCCAGATCGAGGGCGCTCTGACTGGTCCATTTGCCGGTGCCTTTCTGGCCCGCGGCATCCAGAATGATGTCCACGACCGGCTTGCCGGTTTCCGGATCCTTCTTGGTGAAGATCTCGCTGGTGATCTCGATCAGATAGCTGTTGAGTTCGCCTTTGTTCCATTCGGCAAAGACTTCGTGCAGTTCTTCGGCAGAGAGGCCCAGGATCTGTTTCATGATCCAGTAGGCTTCGCAGATCATCTGCATGTCGCCGTATTCGATGCCGTTGTGCACCATTTTGACATAATGTCCGGCGCCGTTGTCGCCGACCCACTGGCAGCAGGGAACGCCGTCGGCGACTTTCGCGGAGATTGCCTGGAAGATCGGCTTGATGTATTCCCATGCTTCCGGATTTCCGCCAGGCATGATGGAGGGACCTTTCAGCGCGCCTTCTTCGCCGCCCGAAACGCCCGTTCCGATGAAGCGGATGCCTTTTTCGGCCAGATAGTTGGTCCGGCGGATCGTATCCGGGAAGAAGCTGTTGCCGCCGTCGATGATGATGTCGCCTTTTTCCAGATGCGGCAGCAGCTGTTCGATCAGTTCATCCACCGGCTTGCCGGCTTTCACCATCAGCATGATCTTCCGCGGTGCGGCCAGATTGGCGCACAGTTCTTCGATCGAATGGCAGCCGATGAATTTTTTGCCTTTGCCGCGGCCGTTGATGAAATTGTCCACTTTATCCGTGTGACGGTTGAACACCGCAACTGTGAATCCGTTGCGCTCCATATTGAGAACCAGATTTTCTCCCATTACGGCGAGACCGATCAAACCGATGTCTGCTTTTTTCGTCATGACAACATTCCTTTCTGTTAAAGTTGATGACAAGTTTGCTCCGGCAATAACTTACTATCGGAATTGAAAAAATGCAAACCTGTTCCTTAAAATAATTGCAAAATACGCAGTAAAACCCCTGAAAAACTTATCCGGTTGTACCTTATCAGCCGATGATGTCGGGTCAACTTGTTTTATTGTCCGAAAAAAACGCGGTCTTTTTCTTTCCGAATTGGACAAATCGAAACCGGCAGTGTAGATTATGAACAAAATCAGCAAAACCCATTGTTTGAAAGGATGAAATACCATGATCGAAGCAGCTGTGCCATGTCATAAAACCCATGCGGTATTCCATATCCAGGAAGCAAATTATCTGGGGAGTTTTGCCCCGGTCAGCGAACCCGCGGCGACCGACCCGGCGGCGGAAGTGCGCCGCGCCCTGGCTTATCCCATCGGCTCCGCCCCATTGAGCATGCTGGCGAAAAGAGCGAAAAACTGCGTCATCATCTGCAGCGACCACACCCGGCCGGTGCCGAGCCGCTACATCATTCCCGCCATGCTGGAAGAACTGCGCCGCGGCGATCCCAAGATCGACATCACTCTCCTGATCGCCACCGGATGCCACCGGGAAACATCCAAAGCGGAGCTGGCCGCCAAATTCGGACAGAAGATCGTCGATCTGGAAAAAATCGTGATCCATGACAGCCGCGACGATTCGATGCTCAAAGATGCCGGGATCCTGCCTTCGGGCGGACGGCTGATCCTGAACAAGCTGGCACTGGAAACGGATCTGCTGGTCGCGGAAGGGTTCATCGAACCGCATTTCTTCGCGGGATTTTCCGGGGGACGCAAAAGCGTGCTGCCGGGCATTGCCTCCCGTGAAACCGTGCTCGCCAACCACTGCGCCGAATTCATCGCCGATCCGCATGCCCGCACCGGCATTCTGGAAAACAACCCGATCCACCGCGATATGGTCTATGCCGCGCAGCAGGCAAAATTGAGATTCATCGTCAACACCGTGATCGATGCGGAAAAACGGATCGTCCGCGCGTTCGCCGGGGACTTGGAACAGGCCCATGCCGCCGGCGTGGAATTCTGCCGGAAACAGGCGAATATCGAAGTGCCCGAAGCCGACATCGTCATCACCACCAACGGCGGCTATCCGCTGGATATGAACGTGTATCAGTCGGTGAAAGGCATGACGGCGGCGGAAGCGGTCTGCCGCAAGGGCGGAGTCATCATCATGGCCGCGGGCTGTTCGGACGGACACGGAGGCGAAAGTTTCTTCAAAGCGCTGTCGGAAGCCCCCTCCCCGGAAGCGATCCTGGCCGATGCGCTCAGTCATCCCCGAAATGCCACGATCCCCGACCAGTGGCAGTATCAGATTCTGGCGCGCATCCTGAAAGATTTCAAGGTCATCATGTATGCGCCGGAATGTCCGCAGGAAATGCTCCGCGCCATGAAGCTGGACACGGCGTCCAGTCCGGACGAAGCGTTGAAAAAAGCTTTTGCTCATTGCGGAAAAAATGCCAAAGTCGCTGTCATCCCGGAAGGCGTTTCCGTCATCCCGGTCAAAAAATAAACTTCATTTCAAGATCTTTTCACCCTCAAACAAAAGGAAAAAACATGATCTTCGTCATTGCCGAATCCATTATGAAAGATGAAGCCGCCGCGGCGGAATTCATCAGAATCGCAAAAGCCAACCTCGCCACCGTTCGGGCGGAAAAAGGCTGCATCTCCTACAACCTGACCGCCGACTGCAAGGAAGGATCGGCCGCAGCCAATGCACGGGCGAATGTCCTTACCTTCGTGGAATGCTGGGAAAGCATGGAAGCGCTGCAGAATCATCTGGCCGCCCCGCACATGAAAGCGTTCATGGAAAAAGTCGGCGGCCTGCGCACCGGCAAAACATTGAAGATCGTGACCCCGGTCTGAGCTCGGAATATCAGCTTTTCACCCCAGGTGAAATTCTCCGTGTTCTGATACAGTATTCCCGCAGAACTGGCGCAGTAAATCAGGTTTCGGACTATGTTTCCAGAATGCCTGACTGCCGGGCGAATGTGATTGATTCCGCTTTGGAGCTTCCATTGCGGACCGGACCATTCTGCGTTACCTGAAGTTGCCGATCATTTGCCGTTTTCAACTGCGGGAAAGGTCAGAACGCCGTCGGTGATGACTGCAGTCCGGGAGTAGTCGATGATAAGATTTTTGGGGTGATGGCCGAAGGGGAAACCCAGGAATACCGGCACTTTGAATTTCGGCGCGAACTCTTTCAGGATTGGGAGGATGACATCCATTTTGTCCCCGCGGGTAAAGTGGCAGAAGACGATTCCGGCGGCTCCGTCAAGGAAGTTCAGCTTGCAGAGTTCGGTCAATTCGTCACGCACTTTGTCAGCCTTGCAGAAAACGCTTTCGATGAAAACGATCCGGTCTTTGATATCGACTTGGTATCCTGCCCGTCCGACTTTGATGAAACGGCTCATCAGACCGGCGAAAGCCTTGCCGGAACAATTGCCGGGGACGAGAGTCTGCAGTTTGAAGGGCCCGACTTCTTTGCCGTTGTACATATTTTTCATGTGCGGAATGATGCTTTTGTCGAGAGAGACCAGCGACGAAAGGTTCGGCCCGGCAACGGGTCTGCCATAGCCTTTGGCATTCAAGGCGCACAATATCTGGGTAATGCCGCTGAATCCCTGGAAATAAAGTTCCGGACGTTTAGGCAGTTTTGCCCAGTCCACACCGTCGACGACCTCTTCTGTCCCGGCACCGCCGCGGGTGCAGAGGATCATATCGTTTTCCATATCTTTCCAGGCTGCTTCGAAATCCTGGATCCGATATTTTGCCGGCATGGATGCGTAATGTCCGACATCCGTTTTTTCGCGGGGACGCAAAGCATTGGGATAGATTTTTACCTGGTATCCGGCTTTCCGGAGCAAGGCCGCAGCCCGTTTGACCGTGGCTGGGGACGGATACGAACCGACAGTGACCACGGCAATGGTTTTGACCTTTTCGGGAAAAACTCCGGCGTAGTTGCGATCTTTGCCTTTAGCTTCAAAAATTTCCGGGTCGGGAGCTGCGGGTGCCGCTGCGGCACAAAGACCGGCGATTGCCGGCAATAACGAAAATAAAACGGCATGCTTCATGTTTTTTTCCTTCAGGTCATCACTGTCCGGTAAAAATTCCCGGAACCGCTTGTTCGAGCAGGATTCTGCACTCTGATATATTAGCATCTTTCAGCGGCTTTTCAAGATCGAATAAAGAAAAACTGAAACAATATGAAAAATGCGGAAACAGGATCATGGAGAACAACAGAATGGAAGATGTGAAAATGGCAGAAATCATGGTGAAGCAGCAGAACGGATTTGCGGCATCGATTCCAGGCTTCGGGCATAGCCGGAACGATATGCGGTGCCAGAATGCCTCGTCGGCGATCCTCTCGCGCACCTCGCCGGGACAGAAAATAATCCGCAATTCGGCAAACCGTTCCGGAAAACGGCCTGAAGAACGGCTTATAATCAGTAAACAACAACGGAAAGGAGATTTCAAATGGACTTTATGACGATTTTCGACATCAACGGTGATAGCGGAAACGGAGGAAAATAAGAGATTTTTGATCCATCCGTTCCGGAAAACATCCGGAAGACCGGCTTATAACCAGGAAACAACAGAAAGGAGGTTGGGAAATGTATACTGGCACGATTTTTGACTTGTGAACGCGGAATTGCAACCTGGAAAACCACAACGGAAAGGAGGTATGCCATGGGAGAGTTGATCTGGTTGAACGGCGGCACGGACGGTAAATAAGATGCCGCAGCAAGGAATCGAATAAAAAACTTCAATCAACAGAAAGGAAAGAGATTATGAATGTGAAATGCCCGAAATGCGGAGGAACTGCTTACCTGAAACATCATGGCCGTGCGGCGGGAACGCTGGCCGGAACCGGAATCGGAGGTTATGCCGGCTGGGCTGCCGGGGCTGCCGGAGGAGCCAAAGCGGGAGCGCTGTTCGGATCGTTTTTCGGTCCGGTCGGAACGGCCGCGGGAGCCACCGCGGGCACGATCCTGGGAGCGCTGACCGGCGCCGCTGCCGGAGCCGCGACCGGAAACAAGCTCGGCGGCATGATCGACGAAGACGTGATCGGGGCATATCATTGTCCGGATTGCGGTCATGAGTTCAATCGGTAATTAAAAACAAGGAGGCTTCTTATGACTGAAAAAATCTGGATCGCAATCATCACAACTGCAGGCGCCATTGCGGTGGCGGGAATCAATTGTTATGCATCCTGCCATCGGGACAATGCCCCAACCGCAGCGTGAACGCCGGACGAACTGATATTAACAACAAAGGAGACTGTTTTATGATTCCGATTTTACCGCCTGTCGTATTGTTTATGATGAAGGTCATCGGCCGTGTCTGCGGCTGCCGTGAAACGTCCGGAACGGAAAAAAAACGTATAATTTATTGATTCGGTCCGGAAAAATGCGGAAAGATCAGCTTATCGAATGACAGAAAAAGATGATGAAAGAAATACGGGGCCGAGAAAGGTTTCGACGGGACTGAAAGCCAAAGCGCACGGTTCCGGACGCGGGATCGTTACCCGCCGGCTCCACCAATAAGAAAAACAACCAAAATAAGGAGATATGATTATGTCGTGGATGAACAACAATCGTTTTAACGGAAACAACAACTTCAACCGCAACGAAAGGAATGACGCTATGAGAAACAACCGCTACGAAAACAATTCGCTCGACACCATGAACCCGGCCCCGCGCTGCCCGGTCATCCTGCTGCTGGATACCTCTTCGAGCATGTCGGGCCGTCCGATCGATGAACTCAATCAGGGGCTGCGTCAGTTCATTCAGGAAACCGCGGACGACGAGGCGGCCGGAATGAGCGTGGAACTGGAAGTCATTACCTTCGACGACGATGCGAATGTGGCCATGCCGTTCACGCCGATCAGTGATGTGGACCGCGAACCGGACGACCTGGTGGCCGACGGCATGACCAGCCTGGGAGCCGGACTGCGTCTGGCCTCGAAACATCTCCGCGAACGGCGCAATCTTTACAAGCGTTCCGGCATTTCCTGTTACCGTCCGTGGGTGGTGCTGATGACCGACGGCGAACCGAATGACGACTGGGAACAGGCAGCCGGGGAAATGCGTCAGCTGGGCGAAGAAGGCAAGCTCCAGTATATCGGCATCGAGATCGGCGATGATGCGGACCACGACACCATGTGCCGGCTCCTGCCGTCCCAGCCTGGCCCGGTCAAGCTCAAGGGGCTCCGTTTCCGTGAATTTTTCCGCTGGCTGACCGATTCGCTCCGCAGCGTTTCCGCCAGCGCAGTCTCGGATCAGAACAACGTGAAACTCGGCACCATCCGCACCTGGGCGGACTTGATGTGAAAAGGAGGAACAGGATCATGGAGAACAACAGAATGGAGGATATGAAAATGGCAGAAATCACAGTGAAACAGTGGAACGAATTTGCAGCATCGATTCCCGGCTTCGGGCATATCCGGAACGAAATACCGTGCCAGGATGCCTCGTCGGCGATCCTCTCGCCGCGCCCGGCAGTAATCGTCTGCGACGGCCGCGGCAGTGCCAGACTTTCCCATTTCGGGGCGCGCGGCGCTGTGAAGATGTTCGCCGGCCCTGCTGGAAAGAGAGTGGATTTGAGATTGATTTGAAAACAAAAAAGCTGCGGCATCTTCTGATTGAGGTTTTGCAGCAGCTTCTTTTCCGTTTCGATCAGTGCGAAGATCAGAAGAACTTGATCTGATTTTTGTTGCCATTGATGTAAACGGATTCGAACTCATCATCAGACTTGAGAAGATAAATGATGCCTTCGATGAGACCGATGATCCCGCCGATTCCCAGGAAGAACGAGAGAACAAGCTGGATGATGCCGGCGACCATATAGCCGAGGTAAAACTTATGTAATCCCAGCCAGCCGAGCAGGATTGCGAGGACAGCCGCAACAAGTTTCTTTTGTTTTGCTTCTTCTGATGCCATGATCATTACTCCTTCTGTTGTTATTTCCGGTGGCCGGCAGTTTCAGCACCAGCCGTAGATCTTGCTGTCGAGATACTGTTTGAGCTGACTGACGCTGACGCGTTCCTGCTCCATGGT
>JAZUCR010000448.1:0-4461 GCA_045639225.1 Victivallales bacterium | reverse complement strand
GGCGTCCCCGGGTTTGGCATAAAGATCAAGCCGTTCGGGGGATGGACAAATAATGAGATTGACGGGAATCCCCGGCGCATGTTTCCGGAGAGTTTCCCGCAGATGGAGCAAAGTCCGGATATTCACATCCGCACTGGAATAGGCGCTGCGCTCGAACCAGGAAAAGGCCTTGAGGAATTCCAGTCCCCTCATCGTGTTGTTGATCGCCTCCTGGGATGCCACGTTCGGAAAACTCCATTCGGAAATCGTCACGCCGTCCCATGGCACACTGCGTCCAGTATCGGGGATATCCCCCATCTGACGCTTGAATTCATTGAAGAAATCCGCGAAAATATAGTCTTTGAAAGCGATCCATGCGGAATGGTATTTCGGATATTTTTCCGGCTCCTTTTCAAATACTTTCGGCGAAATCAGTTTCTCGCCCGGATATTTTTCCGAGAACCATTTTTCAAAGCGGGCCAGCGTTTCCGGACGGAAACAGGCGATTCCGGCATTCGGCATGATATAATTTTCCATGTCGAAGGAAAAATGCCGGATGCCCGTCGCACGGGCGAATTCACGTTCCTTTTTCACCCCTTCCACAAAATACTTGCCGCGGTACGAGGGGGAGATTTGCGGTCCGCCCTTGCCGTAAACCGTATTGCCGTTGATATCCTGGGCTCTGGCGGCCCGGTCCCATTTCGGCCAGTTTATATATCCGTTGCTGTCCCCGCCCGGCCAGAAATATCCGCCGCGGATCACAAAAAAGCCTTTCTGAAGAAATGTCTTGATCCATTTCACATCAAAACCGCGGTAAAGGATCGTGTTGATTCCGTATTTGCGGACCTGCTCGGCCTGTTCGGCATTCCGCGGGAAATAGTTGTAGAAATAGACTGGGATGCGTTTCGGCGGAACTACCGGAGAGAAGGATTCCACGGTAAAGTCAAAATAACGTTCCGGCTGGAGATAATCCCCTTTTCTGACCTGATACCAGATTCTTCCTTTGGTCCCGGACGGAAGATCGGCATAAAGCCTGCTCTTGAGCCAGTTGGATGCGGAAAAAGCAAACTTTTCGGGCACAGCCACGACAATCCGGTTTTTTCCCCGGCTGGACGGCCCGACGGTTTTCCCGCCTGCGACCGTGATTCCTTCGGGCAGATCGAAAAGGATCTCGTAATCCGTCCGGACTCTCAGCCCGCGCTTAAGCTCTCCCCCCGGAAGAGTATGGAACTGCTGCCAGAAAATCTCCGTCGGCATATCTTTCACACCGGAAATATAATAACCGGGCAGCGCGTAAACCTCGATGAAAGAGCCTTTGGGACGCGCGATATGGCGATAAATGGTTTTGCCCGCAGCGTTCAATGTCATTTCACATTTGTTCCCGCCGATTCGGCTGTCAAATTCCACAACCATGTTTTTTTGTTCCGGTTTCATCTTGAAATTCCGGACGACTTTCCCTTTTCCCTCGAAATCCAGCTTGACCGAAACCGTAAGCGGGACGGCAGCCGCGAGGGTGAAACGAATTTTATCATTCGGCTTCAAGTTCGGCATTTTACCCCACTGCACACCGCAGGTCTTGACCGAATCCGGCGCAAGGGAAACCGTTCCGAACTGATCCGGCTGGAACCACGCATGCTTTTCCAGCGGACACCATGAACTGAATTCCTTGCGGCAGAAGTTGTTCCGGGCCACATTGAAGCGGTTGTTCCCGCCGGCATCAAAATCAAGCGCCTCCAGCGGGATCCTGAACTCCGCCTGCCAGAAATCCTTTTCTTTGGCAAAGCGGAGCATGTGAACCGGACTCCAGGAAATATCCGTAATCATTTTCCCGTCTGCCGCTTTCCGGTGCAGCATATCGGTAACGGTTCCTTCCGAATTGATGAGCACATGCCGAACGTCTCCGGCGGCATTGGCGAAAAACATTTCCACGCTGTTGTTTTTCCAAAGCAGCTGGTCATCGCGGATCCGGCTGCCGCTGGTTTTATCCCGCTGCTGACAAATCAGCTTGCCATAAAGATTTTTTCCATCGTGCAGCAGTTTCAGCGAGGTTTGTTCCGATGCGGGGTTCAGAGATATCGCTTTGGCAAAACCCGTGATTTCCACCGCTTTTTCCCAGGGGATCGGCTGGCTGTTTTCCGGGATCGGGTTGATCCGGCAGAACGGATTGCCGAAGAGTTCGCTGCCGAACATCAGCGCAGCGAAAATGGAACAGAATGTGATCAGGCGCATGATCTGTCTCCTTTCAGATTACAGCTTGTCATAGAAACAGTAAAGCCGGCTCAGCGACCATTTGTAGTTCAACCGGTTCTTCTCCATCACGGAGTTCGATTCATTCAGGCCGATATCGGAAACATGTCCGTCCGGATGAAGCACGTTGGATCTCAGATTATGCGGATAGGACATATGAAAATCATAGTCCGAGGGATAGAGTTCCTTAGTCGCGAACCGGACGGTTGAAGCACCCGCCACTTTCCAGGTATAGGATTCGGCTGAATAGGCTACCAGGGACGGACGGTAGATCTGCGAGATTTTTTGCAGGACGCAGTTGGATTTTCCCGACCATCCGGCATATTTGCACCAACCGTAATTGGTATAAGTTTCAGTCGGATTGGCTTGGTTGTCCGGACAGATGGCATTTTTGCCGCCCGTTCCGAATTTCGGTCCTAAATAAGGACGCATCCTCTCATACCATTTGGACCCGCTTCCCCAGCAGGCAACCGCATACTCCTGATAATCGTTGGTGTAGCCAATTGCGGCAACCCCGATATTTTTCATATTTCCCTTGCAGTTGGTCGTCCGGGCGGATGCTCGGGCGTTGTTCAGTGCCGGCAGCAGCATCGCCGCCAGAATCGCAATGATCGCAATTACCACAAGAAGTTCTATCAATGTAAAAAACTTCCCCGCTGTAATTTCGTTTTCCGCTCTCTGCTTCATCATTTTCAATCCTCCTTTTGCTGGTTTATCATTCCTCTGAAAAATAAAATGCAAGACTCACTCTTTCATGAACAGTTCGATTACCGGGACCGGACAGTTTTCCGGAGATGAAACCGGTAAAGTCAGGCGCAGCGCACCGACGGGCGGAACACCCGGACCGTTGACGTTGCCGTCAAGATTTTCTTTGAACAGGATCTCACTGCCGTCGCACAGCAGCTGGGCATAATCGATTTTCCCTGCCAGTCCGGCCAGATCGATCCGGCGGTCGGGCCAGGAGAACAGATGCAGATATAAGCGGCGCTTTACCGGATTCCAGGTATATCGGCATCCCTCCGGTTCGGGAAATTCAGCCGGGGCGCCGCAGCAGTTGTGAATGGCGCGTCCGTTCCATTCCATCCAGTCGCCGAGTCCATTCAGCAGCGACACGGTATGCGCATCCAGCGCGCCGCGGGAAGTCGGTCCGACGTTGAGAAGCAGATTTCCGCCGCGAGAGGTATGACGCACGAGCATCTGGATCAGTTCCGGCACCGTCTTCCAGTGCTTGTCCCGGATATAGCACCATTCCCCGTGAAGGACCTGGCACCCTTCCCAATGCTGCGGAGTCCCGTCCGCATTGAAAAGTCCCTGCTGCGGTATCGCCTGCTCAGGAGTGGAAAAATCTTCGTAGCCTGGGAGACGGCTGATGAGAATGTCTTCCTGCAGTTCCCTGACCATGGCACTCAAACGCGGCATGTCCCAGATGTAAGCCGTTTCGGGATAGGAACCGTCAAACCACATCAGATCGATTTTTCCGTAGTTGGTCAGGATCTCCCGTACCTGATTGTGGAGATACTCCCGGTAGAGGACGGCATTCCCTTCGCTGGGGATATCCCGCTGCGGATGACGCTTGTCATGCGGATAGCCGGGATGATGCCAGTCCGGAAGGGAATAATAAACTCCAATGCGCATCCCTTCAGCCCGGAATGCTTCGATCACTTCCCCCAGCAGATCTTTTTGCTTGTATTTATAATCCGTATATTTGCTGTCGAACATGCAGAAGCCGTCATGATGTTTGGATGTGAACACGACATACCGCATTCCGGCACGCCGGGCCAGGGACGCCCAGACTTTCGGCTGGAAAAGATCGGGTTCGAAATGCCGGACATAGCGGTCATACTCCTCATCGGTCATCTTTTCATGCGATTTGACCCAGGTATACCGGGCGGCCATCGAATAGACCCCCCAATGGATAAACATCCCGAAACGCGCCGCATCGAACCATTCGTAATTCTTCATTTTTCTCTCCCAATATTGCAAGATCATCCGGGTGGATGTTTTTTCAAAAAAAATAGACCACCCATTTGACTTTTCATTTAACATGGCTATATTATAGTTAAAAATCGACAATTTTCAAGAGGTAAAAAAAGTTTTTTCAATCTTTAAAGGGTGGGTCATAATAATGAAGAAAGAACTTGAGATCGCCAATGAACTCGAAACGCTGATCCGGTCCGGAAAACTCCCGCCGGAAGCCAAAATACCTTCGGAATACGAACTGGCGGAACAATATGG
>JAZUCR010000447.1:0-18077 GCA_045639225.1 Victivallales bacterium | reverse complement strand
AAGAAATATCCCGAATCGTTGCACTTGTAGGGATCGATCGGGTAACGGGAGAGTCCGGAATAGTAGAAATTGAATCCCCAGTGCAGGAAGCCTTCAATGTCATAGACATAGAGCAGGGCGCCGAAGATGCGGTTGCGCGAGGACGGCATGTGGATGAACCGGTTGCTGAACACGGTGGTCGGGCCGCAGCAGTAGTAGGTCCAGCGTTCCTTCATGCCGGCCGCCAGAAATTCTTCCAGCTTGGTTTCGCTGGGGACCGGCGTGGTGACGATTCCCTGCTGGTAATATTCCACATGGGAAAGGGCATCCATGATCCTGAATCCCTTGAGGTGCCGCGTCATGATGGCCTTGTCTGCCTTGTACTGTTCCAGATGGGCTTCGTAGGGTTCATCGGAACAATGGAAATAGGTGCGGTTCTGAAGTTTTTTCTTCTTCAGGAAAGCCGCCAGTTCGGGCAGGAAGGCATTGAGGAAGTCCACATATTCCTTCGAACCGGCTTTGACGTCCCAGCCGAAGATCCGTTTTTCTTTGCCGTCGACTTTGGCAACGATCTTCGGGGTGCAGGTGGCGCCCCACTGGGTGAAGAGGTGAGAGATCTCGAAATACTTGATCCCCGATTTCTGCGCCAGACGGATCCAGCGGTCCAGCTTGCTGAAATCGAAGGAATATTTACCCTTGGTGCGGGTGACACCGACCAGCTGAACGGTCGGGCGTTCGCTGCCGATCCGGGTGTCCAGCGGCGGTGTGAAGACCGGGGTCAGGATCATATTGATTCCGTGGTCGGCGGCGCTCTTCATGAAATTACCGATGATCTTCCAGTGTTCTTCACTGAAGACCGGCACATTGTAATAAGTTGCCAGACAGTCGCAGTGGAACCAGTTGGTGTGTCTGAGCTTCTGTTCCGGGATAACGGCATCCAGCACTTCCAGTTTGAAGGTCTTGACGATGCAGTCGGTAAAATCCGCGACCGGCTGGACCCAGCCGCACTGCAGGGTCACTTCGATTTCATAGATGCCGGGCTTGAAATTCTTCGGCACATCCACCGTGAACCACAAAGCGCGCCAGGTCGGTATCGCGGGAATGTCTCCCGAATCCGCATCGGTCAGCAGATCCGGATACATGCCGGGATCTTTGGAAATGATATCATCGTCGAATGCCACGCCGGTGTATTCGACGGGGACCAGTCCGACTTTGCGGATCCGGAGTGCTTTCCCGAACGGCGATTCGGCTTTGACTTTCAGCAGCTTGCGGTCCGGCTCGACGGCTTTATAAGCCAGTTGGAAAGAAAACCGTTCGCCGCGCAAAGCGCATCCCTGCCGGATCTCCACTTCCGGATCGGCAGAAGGCATGATCTTCGCCAGCGAACTGCAGAACAGGGCCTTCAATTTCATTTCTGTGCAACTCCTTTGTATTGTATCATCAAAACGGTCAGATCATCCGACTGCCGGGCATCGCCGGCATGTTCCTTCACGGCATTCAGCAGCGAATCCATGGTCTGTTTCAACGGACCTTTCCCGGCCGCGGCGAATGCGTCCTGCAGACGCCGGGAACCGAACGGTTCATGGTCGGCATTCATGGCTTCGGTGATGCCGTCGGTATAAAGCACCAGAGCCTCGCCCGGTTTCAGCTGGAAACGTTCCTCGGCGTAGAAATCGGGAGAGTTCTGATGGAACGGACCCAGCGGGAATCCTGCCGGCATCTGCAGGAGCGAACTGCTGCCGTCCGCATGCAGATAAACCGGCAGATTGTGCCCCGCGTTGCAGCAGACCGCTTCTCCGGTCACGCAGTCCAGCAAGCCGCAGCAGACGGTGATGAACATGCAGTTATCGTTTTCCTCTTCCAGGTAATTGTTGGTCTGCTGGAGGATCTCGGCGGGCGAGAGGGCATTGCGGGCGAAGCCGCGCATCAGGGTCTTGGCGGTGGCCATGAACAGTGCGGCGGGGATCCCTTTGCCGGAAACGTCGCCGATGACGAAAAACAGATGGGTGGGATCGATGAAGACGTAATCATACAAATCGCCGCCGACTTCACGCGCCGGTTTCATGACTGCGCAGATGTCGATATCCGTTCTGCCGGCAATCGGTTTCGGAAGCATGTCCGCCTGAATGGATGCCGCGGTGCGCAATTCCGATTCCACCCGCTGCCGGTCGCTGGCGGCCTGGTTCAGATTCTTGATGTATCTCGTCAGGTCGTCGGCCATCTGGTTGACTGTGTTGGCCAGCTGTTCGAGTTCATCGCCGGTATGCAGATGGATCTTGTTGTCAAGATGTCCGGTGCCGATGGCATGAGCGCTTTCCATCAGGGTGGAGATCGGATGCGTGAGCTGTCTGGCCAGCAGATAGCCCAGCAGCAGGAGCAGGACCAGGACCGCGGCGATGATCAGGAAATAGCCGGGGATCATTTTCCGGATCCGGACTTCGAATTGCGCCTGAGCCGTTTCCCGGTCTGTCTTCAGCCGCTTTTCCATGTCCGCGATGCTTTTCAAGGCCAGACTTTCAGGCTGGCAGATCACCAGATTCCAGCCGCATTCCGGCACCGGTGCGCAAGCGGCCAGCAGCGGACCGTTTTCTCCTTTGAGCTGGAACACGCCTTTTTTCCCGGACCGGATATACTGTTTCAATTCCTCGGCGGAACCGGAAAGTGCGGCAAATTCCTTTTCGCCGGAGAGGATCCGGCCGTCGGAAGAGGTCAGAAAGGAAAGGTAGCCGGACCGGATCGCGGTCACCTGTCCGGAAATCGGGTCCACGGGGATTTCCGCCGCGATCACGCCCAGCAGCTGAGAATCGGAATAGGCCGCCCGGGCGCACACCATGACCCCTTTGCGGACTTTCGTCCAGTGGATTTTTCCTTTGGCCGCCAGCACTTCCCGATACCAGTTCTGACTGCGGGCATCGTAATCAGCCGGCAGATTCCGCCAGGGATGGAATATCTGGATCCCGTCCGGCAGAATGATCGCCGAGGATTCGATGAACGGCGAACTCCTGCTCAGTTCGAACAGGAACGGAAACGCCGCCGCCAGTTTCCGGATGGTTGCCTGGTTCCGGACATTCTGCGGGACGGCGGGGGCAAAATGGCATAACGCAAATTGTTCCGGCCGTCCGGGCGGGGTCTGACCGCCCCTGCGGAGCAGGTCCGGGTTTCCATTGCCCAGATACAGCCGTCCCTTCATGACATCGTCGATCACGCCGTTGACGGCGCCGGCGATGTTTTCCTGGATCAGACCGATGATTCGTGCCTGGTCCGCGGCGCTGTCCGCCAGATCGGTTTCGATCCGGGTGCGCAAGGCCTTCCGGCTGTCCTTGGCCAGCTGGTGTCCCTGACTGTCTCCGTAAGCCAGAGATTCGACCACTACTTCGCGCGTCCCGGCAAACGAATAATAGATCGTTGCCGTGACGGACAGCAGCGCGATCAGGAACAGCGCCGCCATTATTTTTATGCGGATACTTGCTTTCAACGGTTCATTCCATATATATCTAAAGTCCAGTACCCTCATAATTTAATTCCGGAATACCGGATTTCAAGGGGAAATCACCATTATTTTGATGCTTTTATGCGGTTTGAAACAGGGAACACTCCGTCCGCAGCCGAAAATTGCCGGACGGCGTTGAAGACAGGTCAAGACGTATCAGGATCCTGACGCTCTTTCCAGGCTTTGTTATTTGTTCAACCCAACTTTTCCGCTGGAACAAGATATTTCCTGACTGTCTGCTCGACTTTGTCCTTCGGGAATTTCATACTGCCGTATTCCAGCCAGAAAAATTTCAGCGTGTCAAAAGAATATTTCCGGATGAATTCTCCCCGGCGCTGCTTATATTGCCGCAGGAGCTGTTCCGCAAATCGGCCGGTGCACGGATGCTGTCTCGGACTGCCGGTCTTCCTGCATCCCCAGACCATTTGGTTGATGATCTGTTCCGGGATCTGCAGGGAAACATACCACTCGTCCGGAAGTTCCTTCGCCAGGATATCATACGGAATTGAAATCCGCTTTATATCGGCAGACTCAAGACCGTAGACAGGATTATTTTTGCAGACAGCGCCCCGGTTGCTGTAGGTCAATTCCGGCTGGAAGGTAAAAAGCCCAAGCAGAAGAGAAACGGCTTCTGCTTCAGACAAACCGGTTGTCTGCGCAGCTTCCGAAATCAACTCTTCGCGGGAATAACAATGTTTTCGGGCCGGATCTTCGCTGGGAAAATGTTTCAGGGCTTTCTGAAAATAATGTCGATGTCTGCCGTCGATATAGTCATCCTGTTCGATCGGCTGAGCACTGAGATACTGCGGACTGCGCATTTTCAAAACATACACCCGGCACGCTTCCTCGAAGGTTTTTCCTTTGAGAAGGCGGATCAGAAATTCCTGATGCCGCTGATCTGCGATTTCTTTGATTTTCATATATTTCTCCAGGAAAAGATTTCATTCACAAGATAACAGATTTCTTCCCAAAGTAAAGTCTGAAATCAAAAAAATTTTATTCGGCGCGGACTCCGGGACAGAATCCACAGTCGTGATGATACAGTGGAACAGCCTGACGTGACGGATTTTACAGCTTGCGGGAATAAACTTTCCCTTTCGGCAGGGACAGCTGGAATTCCGCCAATCCCCGGCCGGTCACCTGCACGGTGCCGCCGGCAAGAGATCTGATCCGGAACTGCGTGATGACTCCGTTTTTCATCGCGGCGGAAACTTCGAATCCGCCCTGTGCAAGGAAACGGGTGAAACTGCCGGTAAAGTCATCCGGAACGCCGGGGAACAGACGGATGACTCCGCCATGACTTTGCAGCAGCAGTTCCGAGGCGAGGAACAGAAACGCACTGTTGCCTTCCTGCACCGCGGGCGCCAGCCGCTTGGCATCGGGATTCGAGGTGACGCAGGGCGGATGCGGGATATCCGGGTCCGAGAACAGCAGACGTTTGCCGTGACTGTCCCGCCGTCCGCGTCCGATCAGGCGCCAGTTGCGTTTTTCGTTTTTCTCCGCTGCGGCCGTATCTCCGATCAGGACCGGATTGTGGCAGAACAGTCCGTTTTCCTTGGCGAAAAGTTCCAGGAAATGCAGCGCGGATTCCCAGCCTTTTTTCCTTTCGCCGGCGCGCAGATAGGCTTCCGTGACCAGAAATGCGCTCCAGTCGTGGTTCATGTGGAATTTGCCATTGCAGTCGGCAAAGGAACGTTCGATGGCATCCGTTTCGATCAACTTGATGGTCTTTTTCAGCGCCTTGACATCGTCCGTGATTTCCGCGGGGAAGGCGGGATACAGCAGATGTCCGCCGTAGAAGTAGTGATCCAGCGGCACATCCGGCCCGCACCAGAAGGCTCCGTCCGGCGTTTTGGGGATCGGCGGATAATGTTCCAGCAGATCTTGCCAGGCGGCCAGCTCCTTGCGGTCCTTTTTCAGGAGGATTGCCGCCTCGATGACCGTTTCCAGCACCTTTTTGAACAGGGAAGTGGTCGCCAGCTCGTCCCTTGTCAGCGTGAAGATCTCCGGGGTGACGCTCCAGTCCAGATGGTAGATGCCATCTTTCCCCTTGTGGAAAATGTGCTGATAAAAAAATGTGAATTCCCGCAGCAGCGGGTAGATTTTTTCCCGCAGCAGTTTTTCATCGTGCGAATAGTGCCATGCCTGCGCCAGGATCGTGCCGGTATACGCGCTGCCGCACAGGGAATAACGGTAAGACCTGGTGGGATATTCCAGCATCAGCTGATTGGTGACCACGGGAAAGAAGATCCCGTCGCAGCCGAAGAGTTTCCGGGTATGTTTTTTCAGCTGGCGCATTCCGGCGAAGAAAGTATCCGCGAGCGCTTCGATCAGGAAGACCCGGTTGGTCGGGAAAAACGCCAGCGCGGGGATCTGGGAATTCTGGTCGTTGGTGTAACCCTGACAGGCCAGTCCCGGATTGCGTTCATCCAGCGGACCGTAACTCATGCCGTTCAGACCCGGCATCGGCGTCTTGCCGTAAATACAGGCGATCTCATACAGACTGAAGGTGTAATATTTCTGGATCTGCCCGTATTTCCCGAAATCCGCATACGCGTTATCCCAGTAACGGTGCCAGAACTTCAGGTTTTCCTTTTTCCAGTGATCGTAACCCAGATCCGCTCCGCGGACGGCTTCCGCCAGTGCGGCGGCAAGCGGATCCTTCTCATGCAGGGAACTTTTCACCGCAAGGAAAAGATCGAAATCGCCATGCTGGGACATCTCCGTTCCGGTGAAAACCGTATCGCCGGGCAGGGCGGGACCGCCGCCGTTACGGGGACAGAGCTTCATCGCCACGGCATACGAATGCTTGCCGCCGGGCAGCTGCTGCGTGAATACCAGCAGATTTTCTTCCTTCCGTTCCCATTTCACTTCCGGGAGCAGGCTGTTCAGCGGCCGGATCAGTTCCAGACAATGAGCCCGTTCGGGATGTCCTTTTTCCGTCACGCGCATGCAGCACAGGGCACTTTCCCGCGGGATGAACATTTCTACGGCTGCATCCAGTCCCTGATACTGGATTTGTTCTTCCAGAATGCCGTCGAACAGGGACAGCCGGCGGCTGACCCGGGGCATGCTCGGCGCGCTCCAGCCGCAGCCCTGCCAGAAACGCAGCCGCAGGACGGCCGCGCTGACCGTATCCTTCTGCCGTTTTCCCTTTGCGGGTGCATTTTCCGCTTCGGTCAGGAAATGCGTGTTTTTCGGGTTCATGGAGGCGATCCGACGGAGAAATTCCTCATGCGGCAGGATTTTTTTCACCATCGCTTCTTCGGTCGTCGGATCGAACACATCGACCTTGTTGAAGACCCATTCGAGGTGGGACGGCACACAGCCGACGGCGCACAGATCGCCGTTGCCCAGCAGAAAGCCGTCGCGGAAATCCGTTCCGCTCCGGTCGGAAGAAAAATCCTGTTTGCGGATCAGCTTTTCAATATTCATTTTTCGAACACGACCATGACATATCCCTGGATCAGCGGCAGCGTGACTTTGCAGTAGCCGTCCTCGACCGTAAACGGCAGTTCCTGTTTCGACGGAGCCAGATAGACGCGGCGGAACGGCGTCCCGTCGATCCGCAGGCAAAGTTCCGTATCGACCAGCGTCCCGCGTTCTTCCAGCGCGACCGCTTTGCCGCGCAGTTCCGGCGTATAAACCATCACGTGCAGCAGTTCCAGATTGTCTTTGTACTGCACGAAAGCCCGCGAATAACTGGGCAGCGTGGCGGATTTGAATTTCGGGTTCGGCAGGAATTTTTTGATGATATTCCGCAGCAGCATGCGGGTCTGATGCGGAGACCGGGCATAATAGCCTTCGAAGATCTTGCCGCTGCAATAGGCGATCCGGTCCTTGAAGGACAGGAACGGCGAATCGGTTTTTTCCTGCGGCGGCGTGTACCAGTTGGAGTGGATGCCGTCCCAGGCGTGATTGTGATACGGCTTGACGCTCCACATGGCGGTTTCGCTGCCTTCCGCGGGCCGGACTTCCGTCCCCAGCGCATACACGGACAACGGGAATTTCGGCAGGTCGCGGGAATATTGTTCTTCCGGCAGATAATAGAGTGGATCGTGCGGCGTCGGTCCGAGGTATTTCACCGGCCAGGAGTCGATCACAAAACCTTTTCCTTCCGGATCCAGACCGGAGTTTGCGGTCGCGATCACGGCTCCGCCTTTGGCCAGATGAGCTTTGACCCGGCGCGTGACTTCTTCGTTGAAACGGACATTGTCCGGGAAGATCAGCAGATCATAGCTGTCCCATTTCGAAGTCTCGTTCACCACATTGAACTGCAGTTTCAGCTCGGAAAGCATCCGGACCGCCGATTTCAGCACGCTGTCCGACCGGAGCGCTCCGCCGCCCGTGCCGTAAACGAGGGCGACCGCGGGACGGTTGACCGCATCCAGACACCACGGATCGTATTGGCGGACTGTTCCATAGACCTTGCGGATCAGATCGAACACTTCCGGATAGATATCGCCGCGCGGATGGAAATGGTCGCTGACCTCGGGACGCATCCCGTTGGCCATGCCGTAGAGCAGGTCGTATTCCAGACTTTCCTCGCGGCGCAGTCCGCCGAAATCGCCCCAGTGGTAGAAACGGCCGGTCATGCAGAGGACCGAGTTGTCCCCGGCGATCGTCCGCAGATAATGTGCCTGGACCGGGAGATAGTCGTAACCCAGTTCCATGCATGGCGGCAGGCATTCGCATTCCAGATGGGTGTTGTATCCGATCATTTCCTCCGCCCAGGCTCCGTTCAGGAAAAAGAAGAGGTCCGGGTTGATCGACTTGATCAGCGCATGCAGTTCCTTGGCCAGCTTCAAAATGGAATGACGGGTGAATTTTGCGATGTCTTCCTGCTTCCGGTAATCGAATCCGAGCCGTTTCATTTCCGTTACGCAGGTCGGGCAGATGCAGGTGTAGTACGAGCACATGCAGTCAAAGAAAAAGCCGTCGACCGGATAATTTTCCGCCAGTTCGCGCACCATGTTTTTCAGGTGTTCCCGGTAGGGCGAATTGTAGCAGGCGGCGCGCATTTCCGCGGAGGGTCTCTGTTCGGTCAGCGCGTGGCCGTCCGGAGCGATCCGCATCCAGCCCGGATTGCGCAGCAGTTCCTCATCGCTGAGGCCGCCGTTGAAATACGCGCTGACCCGGATCCCTTTCCGGTGACAGGATTCGGCGATCTTGCCCAGCAGATCGAACTGCAGAGACGGATGACGGTAACCGAATTTGGTGTTGTAGTAGGCATTGCCCTGGTTGCAGCGGGCATGCCAGGTCAGAAAATCGATCCCGCATGACTGCAGGTTGTCGGTGAATTTTTCCACATCGAAATTCGCCCCGACATCGGGGATCACGGTGCTGGTGTGGAAATCGTAGAAAATCGAATATTTGGTTTTCATGATACGTCCTTTTTTGGGTTATTTCTGTTGATATAATTGCCATTTGAGCCACGCGTAAAGCGTGTCGCCCAGCTGATTGCCGCCGGCGGGCGCCGGATGCAGTCCGTCTTTCGGCATGACTTGCTTTTCAGAGTTCCCAGCGTTGACCGGATAGTCCTGCATCGGGAAATTATGCTCGCAGTCCAGATTGTGATACATCGGGATGATGCGGATGTTTTTGTCGGTTCCGTTTTTGTATTTGCGCATGATCCGGTCGCTGAGCATGAAGCGGTTTTTCGTGTATTGGTATTTGGTCTGGCCGCAGCGGTAGATCCGGCCCATGCCGTCCTGGCTGGCGCAGGGGGTCGGCAGTCCGATGCCGATCACTGCATTCGGTGCGGCTTTCCGCAAGGCCGCGACCAGTTTGTCCATGTTCCGTTCGATGCCGTTCAGACCGGAGTAGATCCGGAAATCATCCGATCCGAAGATATCGTTCACTCCGAGCTGGATGGTAATGAAATCGGGCGCTTTGCCGCCGTGGTTCCGGGTCAGATAATCCGCCACATCCAGTTCGCGTTTTCCGTTCCGGTTGACGATGAACGGGCCTTTCTCCAGAAAGTGGCCCCACGTCCAGCCGGCATAGCCTTCGTGCGCCATTCCCGTTTTCTTCGCCGAGGCCGGACGCGTCCCGATCATGGTCAGTTCGGGATTCCCCGCCTTTTTGAACAGTGCGTGGACCTGTTCCGGGAAGGTGGTCACTTCCGTGATGCTGTCGCCCACCATCAGCAGGGAGATCTTGCGTCCGCTGCCGGCATCCGCCGGGGCCACGCAGAGCCGGATGGTCTTTTTCGCGACCAGTCCGTTTTCGCCGATCACCCGAAGCGTCCATGGATGGATCCCCACATCCTTTTTCGTCGGGGTAAAACTCCATTTCTTTTTGAAATTGTTTCCTTTGCGGCAATCGACATCGAATCCGTAAACCTCCGAGTTCACGCTCAGGAATATATTGTCGAAATAAATGTTGGTTTCGACTCCTTCGACGGCATAGACCGTATCCGGCAGGACCAGACGGTGCTGCAGCGGCGGAACGCCTTTCCGGATCTCCGGCGAGGCGATCGGCGAGGTGGTGTCAGGCTGATTCTGGATGAGCTCATAGGAAAAATCCGAAATTTCCCCCTCCGTTCCCGGATAGGCATAGACGCAGACATAACCGGCAGCCGGCAGCAGATCGGACGCGAGATAGCCGTCGCCGTAACGGCCCAGGATCTGGATGTTTTCCAGCGGAACTTTCCGATCCGGTGAATCCAGCGTGTATTTTTTTCCGGGATAGGTTCCGCAGTAGGCTTTTTTGGCCCCGTACAGATGGAATCCGATCTGGACTGTCCCTTTGCCTTTGAAAGCGGCTTTCACCCGCACGGTCATGAAATCGGCCGGAGCAAACGTCCCGGTCGTCTGGATCATGACGATCTGTTTCGGTTTATTGAACCGGATGACGTTCTGTTTCCCGTCCTGGACGCAGGTCACATCCGTTTTGGAAGACGCGCGGATTTTCCAGTTGGTAAAAGTTCCGTCGGACCCGGTTTGGATCGGAATCGGAATTTCGGCTGCGAGGCCGGATAAAGTTCCGATCAGGACCGGAAGGATCCAGATTTTTTTCTTGCAGGTGCAGTTCATTTTTTATATGCTTCCTTTTTTTGAGGCGGTTTCAAACCGCTGCGGTTATTTTTTCAATTGGAAATCCAGGTAAGAATAATTGAAAGCCCCGATGGCGATCAGTTTGATGACATGCCTGCCGGCGGGCAGTTCGATCCCGTCCAGGGTGGATTTCAATCCGCCCCAGCCCGTTCCGCCTCCATTGGGCAGCTGGAAAGTGCCGATCAGGTTTTGGTCGTCGAGGATCATCAGCATACTGCCGCCGAAACCGTTCGGCGCACCGTAATCCATGGTCGCTTTATACCGTCCGGCTTTTTGGATGTCGACCGTCAGATTGACCCATTCTCCGGTGAGCACATGTCCGATCACCGCTCCGGTCGCGTCCACTCCTTCATTTACGCGGAATCCGAATTTTTTATTGACATTCACTTTGTCATCCAGATAAGCGACCCCGTTGCCGCCTTCATCATACAGGCAGGGGTTGATTTTCCCCGGGATGATCTGCGCTTTGCCCTGATAGGGCGTCGATTGTTTTTCCGGACGGGTCATCTTCATGACCACTTCGCTGTTGGCGACCTTGCCGGCGGCATCCTGCACAAAAATCGAATAAGCGTGCAGAACCGCCTTCAGATTCGGTTTTTCGCGGGAGCGTCCGGTCCGCATGTAATTCGTTCCGGAATAATACTTCTCGTCAATGGAAACGGTGAACTTGTAAGGCGGTTTGTCTTTGTAATCGATGATGCAGCCGCTGTCGAAGAGATATGCCGCTTTGATCGGCGATTTGGTCTTCGGATTGGGCGAAGCGACCGCTTCGATTTCGAATTTCTCGCCCGGGGCGACCAGCAGCCGGTCGTCTTTGTCCTTCAGCCGGACGACAGGATCCTTGTCATGCGGATACGCCCAGTAACGGACATAGTCCACTTTGAAAACGTCGGGGAATTTTCCCTTGGATTTGATCGGCTGTCCTTTGCCGTAAAGGGCTCGCACCGTGCCGAACAAACTGATCCGCAGAGGAACAAAACCGTTCCGGTGGGTCAGAGCATCATAAGTGACCGTCTTATGCGGACTGTGATTCGCAGTCGACGGGATGGCTTTGCCGTTCAGATAATAAGTGATTTCGAACGGTGTCCATTTGCAGCCGATCGTATAGAAATCTTCCAGCGAACCGGGGATCAGGGAAACATAGTTCCAGCTTTTCATGACGCGGCCGACAAAACCGTGGAAATTGAAGTCCAGCAGCGGACGTTCTTTGGTAACGTAATAATCTTCGTAGATGTCGATCTCCATACCGTCCAGGAACGAGTTGCCGGTCTGTCCGCCGTAAAGCCAGAACGCGGTATTCCAGCCGTTATGGCGACGGAAACGCAGTCTCGCCTCGAAATAGCCGTATGGAAAATGTTTGATGGTCGAAATCGCGCCGGAGCGGTAACAGACCATATCTTTTTCTTTTGCTTTGACTTCGACCGGAGTGATTTCCAGCATGCCGTCCCGCACCTTGACCGCATCCGGCGCCCCGGTACGGAACCAGATTCTCGGATCCAGTTCGGTGCCGTTGAATTCTTCGTCCAGCACCAGTTTCCAGCCGGCTTTTTTCGGATCGAAGGTCTGGTCGATCCGGATATCCATCGGGATGACCTTTTTGATCTGTTCCGGCATGGCGTATCCATAGCACCAGTCATCGGCCGTCAGCTGGATTTTTCCGCCGCGGTCGGCTTCAAGAACCGCTTCCGACTGAAAAACCTTCTCGTCGATTCCGGCAAAAAACGAACTCTTTCCTGAAAAAGACTGCACGGAGGAATCCGCCAGGGTTTCCAGTATGATTTTGAAATCGCCGATCGCATTGACGGCGAACATCAGATCCAAAGGAAAAAGTTTCCCCGGACAGGAAAAAGTCTGCACGGTTTTACTGCCTTCTCTGACCTGGATCGTCAGCTTGTCATCCTTTTTCCGGATCAGTTCCAGAACCATGTCTTTGCCGGTTTTCGGATTGAGAAAACGGTAGGACAGCTTTCCTTCATCACCCTGGAATTTGACCAGCCGCTGGGTCATGGAAAACATTTTTCCGGAAGCGATTTTCGGCATGGTGAATTCGGCGCGGCCCGGAGCGAAAACCAATTTCGGCGCCGCCGTATAGACTCCCTGACGCGACGGTCCGACCAGGGCATAACTGTATTCGCCCTGGATGACTTGAGGGTCACCGGTGCGTTTCGTTTCCGTGTTTTCGAAATCGTCTTTCCAGAGTTCTTCGACCATGCGCAGTGCCTGACCATTCCAGCGGAGCTGATCGGGACCGCCCAGCGCCAGGACCGCACTGCCGGCGCCCGTCACATACTTGACCGCAAAAATGTTTCTGCCGCGTTTCAGCCGGACCGTGGTCTTGTGGTCGGTGAGGCGAGGCGGATGGAGCGTGTTGCCGGCCTTGAGCGTATCGATGACCGGTTTCCCGTTCACGTTGACCTGCATCCACCAGTCAGCGCCGGCTCCGATCGTATAGTCTTCGTCTTTATCGCAGTCGACTGCCGCATAAAGCCAGGCGCAATTCCCAGAACCGTATTCGAGGGGGCCGGGCCCGGGAAAATCGTTTTTGAAATCGTGTTCTCCCGCGGAAAACTGGATCTTGCGGGGCTTGATGCCGTTCAGCGAGTCCGGGATCCCGGTCAATTCTTTTTCTGTCGGCTGATAAGCCCGGTCCATCGGCAGGAAAGCGGTCCAGATGTTCGGAAATCTGGCTGTTCCAGCGATCTCGGCCTGGCGTTCCAGACTCAGGGACCGCACATAGATATCGGCATCTTTCTGCGTTCCGAACATGCAGACGACCGAGGTGGTCGGCCAGTTGTCCGCCAGATCGTTGACGGTGAATTCGACTTTGATTTTCTGCCAGTCGGCGGTCACTGGAAAATCCTTGATCCCGATATGTCCCATCCATTTTTTCTGGTGATAAGCCTGAACCGTGAAAACGCCTTTTCCCGTGCCCCGGACTTCCGCGTAAAGAATGATCTTGTCCCCTTTCAGCGCGGGATGTCTGGTGTAGCAGTCGAAGCGGCAGCCGCCGGACCCTTTGACATCGAAGATGTGCATGATCTTCTTCCCGTTTTCCTCCGGAAATTCCACTTTGGGCGCGGGGGTGAATCCGCGCAGTTTGTTCAGATACCACCACATCGGCAGATTGTGCTTCGGGTTGATTTTCGACACATCCATGATGGTGATTTCATCCGCACAGAGTCCCATGAACAAACCCGTCAGGAGTGAAAGGAAAAGAACTTTTTTCATGTTGATCGTCTTCATTCGTTTTGATGGTCAGGCCGGGATCCGGCAGTCTTTTCAGCGGTAGGTGGAAAATCCTGCCGAAAATTCGAACTTGCCGTCCGGTTTCAGTGTCACCGGATTGTAGATCCATTCGATGGTGGCGGTTTTCAAGCCGCTGTAAACGAAGTAGCACATCAGTTTGGACAATTCGGCTTTAGCCTCAATTCCCAGCCTGGGTTTCAGAAAATATTGCCGGATTTTGTCGCCGTTGCTGGTCACCGGATAGCAGGACCGTTTGATATCCTCGGTGAGCTGTCCGCCCGGAACCGGCAGAAATCCGTCGGATTTCGTGCGTTCCAGACGGATGAATTTGCCGTCGGACATATAATCGACCGTGCAGCCGTCGAGCATATTGGGCGCATCGCCGGGGTTGAAGACATTATGGAGCCGCGGGATCAGCGTCATGGCATTTTTACCCTGATTCTGCAGTTCGATTCTGACCTCGAAACCCTCGGCGTTTTCCGCGATGGAATAAGTCTGGCGGACCAGAATGGGCGCTTCGGACATTTTCCTCTCCGCGGTCACGAAGACCTTGCCGTTTCTGATGCCGGCGTCAACGATCCGGACCGGTTTCGTCGAGCTGGAATCCCGGCGGATCGAGGCCGGTCCCCAGAACATCAGCTGTGCGAAAGAATTTCCTTTGGCCCGCATGGAAAGGCCGTTGAATTTCCAGTCGATCGGATTCCCGCCGCGCGCCAGATCAAGAAACAGCGTGTGGCTCTTATTGGAGAGGACCGCGTCCAGTTCGCCGTCCTGATTGGCATCTCCGTAGGCGAGTTCCAGATTTCCCGATTTCACCGGCTGAAAACTCATGCCGGAGGAATTCTTCCGGAGATATTCGGCTTTATGGTTTTCGAACTGCTTCTGCATTTCCTGCTGGTCCGGAGCAAGCGGAGCGGAACCGATGTCCTCGGAAATCTCCAGCAGACAGGCCTCCCGGGGTCCGGCATGGACCAGGAAACTCTGCGTGTCGGCGGCCAGCGGATAGATCTTCTTCAGCGCATGATCCAGGACCTTGCGGTTGCCGAGCGGCTTGTCCAGCTTCACTTCAGCAAAAAGATTTTCCGTGGGATCGAAGTTCAGGATCACCACCGCCGTTTTGCCGCCCATGGTCCGGATCACGGAACGGAAACTCTGGCTCCAGCGAGGTGAATCGATCTCGGTTTCCTTGCCCTGGACCTGGACCTTGACCGAACGGTACGGCAGGGCGCGGACGGAAATATCCGAAGCCGGTTTTCCTTTCAGGAAGTAATCTTCCAGCGCCGCGATTTCCGCCATGGCCTTGTTGGCGGCGACAAAAATCTTGCCGTCGATCCAGTTGCCGGGGAAGATCGCGAAACCGCGGCAGCCCAGGGCTCCGGCGGACAGCATTTCCAGGCGGAACTGCGCCGGAGTCAGCAAGTCGGCTTTGGTCTGGTAGTAGCAGACGGAATCGACCGCACACATCGGCACATACGGTTTTTTCAGCGTCTGCCGTCCGGATTTGATCAGGTCGAACATTTTGGCGTCGTGCTCATGGTAGTAACTGACGATATGCATATCGAGCAGCGATTCGTTCAGGACCGGATCCTTGGCGACGCCGTAAAGCTCCCGGCGCCAGTCCGGTTTGGTAAAATCGAAATGATAATCGTAATCGCTCAGCTTGGCGCCCGGCAGATTTTTCCGCAGCACATCCCGGACCAGTTCAATCGTCTTGAATCCGTGTTCGCAGCGGAAATCACGCCATTTTTCCCCATATTTCGAGAGGATCGTCTTGCCGCCGGGCAACCCGTCGATCCCGTATTTTCTGGCAAACGCCTTGCGGCACCGTTCGCAGAAACACCAGCGCATGGGAGAAAAATCTTCATTGTCCATGAAGAAATAATCGCCGGGTTCCAGCCCATCCCTTTTTATCTGAGCGAGATATTCCTGTTCATAGGCTTTCCGGACCGTCGGATCATTGATATAGAGTTCCGGACAGACCCATGCCATCTTTTTCCCGTCCAGATCGCGGGCTGCACCGTCGATTTTCAGATATTTGGGAAAATGGACAAAGTTATTGCCGCGTCCGTCGATGGTGTAAAACGGCCACTTGACTTTTCGGGCTTTGAAAATGTCGTTGATCTCGCCGGGGAACTTGAACTGACGCCAGATGTAGCCGCATTCTTCGAGGTGTTCGAGCGAGGCGATCAGGCATTCCCGGTTATGGATATACAACGATTCGCTTTCCCAGCGCATGAATTGAAAATGCTTCGGGTTCGGCAGTTTTTCCATCGGCGGCAGGAAATTCAGCGTAAACGACTCTTCCGGCCCCTCCGTTCCGTCATTTTCATAATGCCAGTAGACTTTACTGGATTTCTTGACTTTTTTCGGGTCCGCCGGCATGAATACCAGCGCCATGGCCCGCATGTAGGCTCGCGTCGGTTTCATATCCCGCATGCCGCGCGGATAAACGAATTTCCAGCGGCGGTAACGGCCTTCTTTCCGGGTCAGCGGAGTCACGACGGCTTTTTCGGACGGCGTTTTGATCGCGCCGGGATGCGGGAACCAGGCATCGCCGATCCGGACCTCTTCCGGCAGATCTACACAGATCGCCGGGTTTTTCAGCTTCGATTTGATCCCGCTGAAATAGATCGCCATTGCCGTGGGACTGTCCGCAAAGGTATTGAATTCGCAATTGCCGAAACGGTCTCTGGAGGTATCGACCGGGACCATGTGGCAGCTCAGCGCATCCGGGGCGAGTTTGGCCGCCTTGCCGGTCTTGTCTTCGACGATCGTCACGCCGTCGAACCAGACCGTTCCGCGGCCCGTGTTGAGCAGCAGGATGCGGACTTTTCCTTTCTCGGGCAGGATGACCGAATGGGCGGCGCGGCTCCAGGCGGTCTGGGTCGTCGGCTTGCCCAGGCTTTCCCTGATCGGCGAGCCCGCGTCGTTCAGCAGTTCGAAACCGACGGCCGCCCGGCCGGAATCCTTGCAGAGCACCCGCGAGGTGATCTGGATGGCTTTGCCCATAAGTTCCTGCGGGACTTCGAAAGCAAATCCGGATTTTTCGCCGCCGCTTTTCCAGTGCTGTCCGGCTGCCGTGATGAATGCGGGACCGTCGGGCACTTTTTCGATTTTGATTTCGGAGACATTTTCATTGCCGTCATATTTTTTTTCCGTCCATCCGGCGGGCAGTCCGTCGGCCTGCACCGGATCGGAAAAAGGTTTCCGGATCAGCAGGGCATCCTTGAGCACTTCCGCCTGAACGTTGTCGAACCAGTAAGTTCCGGTTCCTTCGGCCCGGAACGACAGCGTCAGGGAATCGGTTCCGGGATAGACCACGAATTCTTTTTCGATCGTTTTCCAGGGGAATGATTCCCGGTCGTATTCGAATACATGATACTGGCGTGCCGACGGCCGTTTGGTGTTCATCGTGAGGACCGGATAGAAAGTCCCGGATTTGATCTCGCCCGCCGCCCGGAAGCTGACTCTGATCTTGATGGTCTCTTTCACTGCCGGACGGAAGTAATGGCCGCCCCAGATGATGGCGAGTTTCCGCTTGCTGACATCCTTGATCTCCATCTTGATCGCGTGTTTCCCGGACGAACAGTTTTCCGAAGTCGACGTGACCAGGGTTTTCCCGCCTTGCCCGGGGGCAAAGAGCCATTTGTCGGCAAAACCGGTTTTCGGGTTGATCGTTTCAAAATCCGGATTCTGGAACAGACTTTGCGCGGACAGCGTTCCGGTCAGCCAGAAAAAGACAGAAAAACAGACAGCAAATACCGTTTTCATTACAGGCAGTCCTCGAATAAAATAATACAAAATGGAAAATCAGTCTTCGAACCCGAGCATGGTGCCCAGCGGCCATTTCCCGGTTTCGGCTTTCAGCGCACCGCGGGTGATCGGTTCGACATGGCCGTCGGAAAACGCACAGTTGGAAATATTGCCGTGCCGTTTCGTCGAGAATCCCACCAGGTTCTCGTTGTAAATCCCGGTCAGCCCGCGTCCCATCGCCTCCATGCCCCCGCCGGTAAAACTCGGATCGCTGAAGTCGCCTTCGCTTGTGCTGGCGCCGCCGTCCTGGGAATCGGCCAGCAGCAGTTTTCTCGCCGGCGATTTGATGTTGGTGAATTTCCAGGGGATCTGGCTCGCATACCATTCTTTGGTTTTTCCTTTGTTATTATTCACTACTGTCCGGTAAAAAATACCGGGATTGATTGTTAAAGTCGGATTCTGCGCTATATTAAAGGTGTCTAAAGTCTTTAATTTGAGCGTAGGAGATCCGACAGTGTATTACAATAGCATCTTTCAGCAACTTTTCAACT
>JAZUCR010000446.1:0-13040 GCA_045639225.1 Victivallales bacterium | reverse complement strand
CACGCCGATGATCGTGCCGGCCAGGGTGACCAGCCCGGAGACTTTGAACAGCTTGACCGGATCGAAGGCCGGAAGCTTGATGGCCTTAATGGCTTCCGGCAGGATTTGATATTGTTCCGGCGCCGCGCCTGCGGTCAGCAGAAGCAGCAGGAACGAAAAGACCAGGATCGAGGCGAAACAGAGCAGATTGTCCACTGCCAGGGCGGCTCCGCGTTTTTCCGGTCTCACCCATTGCTGGAAATACGCCCGGAGCGGAACGATGAAGAAGCCGCCGCAGATCCCGGCCAGGAACAGTTCTATGACCAGAAAGAGGTGAAAGACCAGTTTCGGATAATCCGGGATCGGCTGCAGCAGCGGTCCGGGGTGTCCGCCGGTCAGATACAGGAACAGGGCCAGACCGACGCCCGCCGGCAGCACGAAGCCCAGTTCGACTCGCTTGCCGGAAAGCAGTCCGCAGAGAAGACAGCCGATACCCATCCCGACGGCCGGAGTGCACAACAGTATGGCAAGTTCCCATTCTCCTGCATTCAATACGAATTTTGCATACAGAATCGTCAGCGTCTGGATCACCACGCCGATCGCACAGAAAAACGCATCGCCGAGAACCGTCACCCACAGCGCCCGTTTTTCCGTCAGGCCCCGCCAGCCTTCGCGCAGACTGTGCAGGATCCCGCGGTTCCGGCGCGGGCGTCCGCCCGACGGTACAACCGCAAAGGCGGCGATGAATCCGAACAGCGAAAAGAGACAAAGCAGCTGTCCGCAGCGGGTGAAATTGTGACCGCTCCAGGACCAGACGATCGGAGCGGCTCCGGCTCCCAGAATCGCGGCTACGAATGTCAGCATGCCGCTGAGTCCGTTGGCCCGGGAAATTTCCATTTCGGGAAAGGTTTCCGGCAGCGACCCATTGTAGGCAGGACTGAAAAACGCCGACTGCGCGGTCATCAGGAACATGACTCCCAGCAGCGGCCAAATGCCCCAGACCGGGAATTTGATGAAACAGAACGTGCCGAGCACCATGACCGCGAATTCAGCCGCTTTGGCCAGAATCAGAATACTGCGTTTCGGCATGGTATCCGCCATCAGTCCGGTCACACCGCACAGCAGAATGAACGGAAGAACATATGCCGCCGTCAGCAGAAACATGAACGCCGCACCCTCGAAATAACCCGGCATCCCGTTGAAGGCCGCCAGCACGACAAACATCTTGAAGGCATTGTCGTTGAATACCCCGAAAAATTGCGACAGGACCAGCGGTGAGACTCGCCGGACATAACTTTCTTTGATCATAATATCACCTGTATTTGCTTGCGGTCCCCCGGTTCCGCAATTTTTAATTGTTTAACGTTGCGGCGGAACAGGAATCAACAGTTTCTGTCCCTGGTAAATGTTGGTGTTTTTCATCCGGTTGGCCTTCATGATATCATTGACCGAAACATGATAAGCCTTGGCCAGCGCGTTGAGCGTGGTTCCTTTTTCCACAACATGCTCCACATACTCGGTGGCGTCTTTCGGTTCCGGCATATTTTTCACTTCCCGCGGCGGCGCCGGATGCTTCACAGCCGGTTTGTCCTGCCGGGTCGATTCCGTGATCTTATTGGCCAGATTGTTCAGCTGGTTTTTGCGCACTTCCGCATCGGCGGCAATCTGTTTCCGCATTGCCGCAACATCGTTGGACAGGGAACGGACATCCTGTTCCAGCCTCGCGACCCGCTGTTTCAGTTCGGCATTGGAGGCGGTAAGCATCGCGTTTTCATCCTGCATGCTGCGAACTTGGCTGGAGAGCCGTCCTATGAGATTTTCATAGTAGTTGACCGCCTCCTGAGGTGTGTTGAATGTGGTATTCGAACGGGGCCGGGGTCCGCCTTGCTGCGCATACAAACAGAGACCGACTGTCGCTGCAGTCAATCCCAGTGCCAGTTTCCTGATCATCATAATCAATCCATCCTTTAGCATGTATGTTGTTTTTTATATTCAATCGTCGTCTTTTTCATCAATGATGCTTTTCCCGCCGGTGATATCGCGGCTGGGATCGTTCATCGCTCTCGAAACAAACGGCAGCTCCTTGATTTCTTCGTAATCCAGATCGCGTCTGGCCGGCCGGCCGCCGCTGAGCACTACGGTGCCGATATCTTTATTCGTCACCAGATGCGGAGTCGTGTCGGATTTGATCCGGACTTCTTTTTTCTCCAGATGGCCGGTCACATCATACTGGTAGAAAGCAAAAACTTTGGGGCTTGCCGCCACCAGCAGATTCAGGCGGCTCAGGTCGTCCACCGCACATTGAGGCCGCAGATTCGAGCCCAGATCCAGACCCAATCGACGAAGCAGATAGACGCGATCCTTATCTTCGATCATCAAAACATAAAGAATGTGGGAACCGGTATTGTAGGAAACGATCCGATACTGGCGGGTTGCGATCTTGTTGTCGCCGCCCGTTTTGGCGCTCAGATATTGCGGTATTCCCACCACGGTTTTCCAGATATCCGTCCCTTTTACCACGGAGAACTGGACCTGTCCGGATTCATACGCGGCTTTCAGCTGCGGGTGCGAGACGATGGCTTTCAGCTTATAGACACCCAGTCGGCGCAGATCATAATATTTTGCTGCATTGAACGTAAAAACTTGTGAAGTTCCCGGTGGCAGGATCACGCCTTTCAGCGGCGGTGTTTCCTGATTGAGCAGCATCGCATACCCGCCTGAATGCTGCGCACTGATCTCGAATCGCAGCGTCCCGCGCAAACCCTCGTTTTCGCCGAACGCCAGGGCATGTCCGCTCAGGTTCCGCATGGTCACCCGCACAAATACCGGTTCATATTCCAAATAGTGCAGCTGAGACATCTCGACCCGGAGTCCGATCTGCGCATGGAGAATGAACAATGGAAAAACAACCAGAATCAGCGTAATGACCGGCCCGAGACTCAAACTCCGCATTTTCATTTGCTTCCCTCTCCTTGTTCTAAAAGTTGAAACGCATTTTCCGCCAGCCGCTGCGGTTCCACTGCCGCATGACAATGTTCCGTGGCACAGCTTTTGGAAAGACAGCCGAGACAGTCCAGATCCGGCTGAATGACCCGGCACTGCGGACCGTAAGGTCCCGTCAACGCAGGATCTGTGGGGCCGAACATGGCTATGACCGGCGTGCCGGCAGCCGCCGCAATATGCATCGGGCCGCTGTCGTTGCAGATCAGCAGTTTCGAGTGTCGGATGATCTCGACCAGCCCGCCCGGCGTGGTCCGTCCGGACAGATCTGCGACCCGGATCGTTTTGGCAGTGTTCATCACTCGGATGCACAGTTCTTTTTCCGCCGGACTGCCCAGCAGAACAAATTCATATTCCGGCTGTCTGGCCGCGATTTCGGCTGCGGCCGCGGCAAAGAATTCCGGCGGCCATTGTTTGGTTTTCCAGCGCGCCCCCGGAGCTATTGCTATCAGTTTTTTGCCCAGCAGTCCGTTTTCTGAAAGCAGCTGCTGAGCGGCATCGGAATATTTTTCCACTTCCGGCAGCGGATAATTGCAGGATATCTGCTCCAGTCCGGAAAAATCCCGGATCATGGCACAGTTTTTTTCGATCGCATGCCGGAGGTTTTCCGGATAACGGAGTTTCCGCCGATAACACAGCCGGGCAGCTTTTTCACGCGCTTCGGCCGGACCGCATAAAAGACCGCTCCGGGCGAAGATCCCCACCAGAGCGCTGCGGAAAAGTCCCTGCAGATCGATCACGGCGTCATATTTTTCCCTGCGCAGTTCCCGCAGCAATTCCCGCGCAGCGGAAAAGAACGTCGAAAGACGCCCCAGTTCCCGCCGACGGAAAAGAATTTTGCGCCGGATCCCCGGCAGATAATCAAGCAATTCTGCAAATGCCGGATTGATAACCCAGTCGACTGACAGACCTGCATCCGCCGTCATCAGCGCATGTACAGCCGGAAATGCGTGAAGAACATCCCCCATGCTGCTAGGCTTGATGATCAGGATCCGTTTCATACTTGTCTGTCCCTGTCAGGGAGATTCAAATACCGAGTGACAGCCGCGAGGCCAGCCGTTCGGGCAGTCCCGCATCAATGATTTTCTGCTGCGCGGAAGCAATGTCATAAGGAATGCGATACCGCGTCACCGTTTTCAAATCGGCGTCGTAAATCGCGAACGATGCCCGCGGATCACGGTTGCGGGGCTGTCCTACGCTGCCGACGTTCAGCAGATATTTGTATCCGGGTTCCATCGAAAGCGTGATCGAATCAGCTTTGTTGAACTGCGATTCCGGCACATTCTTCGATTCCCAGTTGTCCAGCGTGACGATCATCCGGTCGGAAAATGCAATGACCGGTTTTTTGCAGAAGCCGACCGGCACATGCGAGTGGCCAATGAAACACAGCGGTGTGAACTGATACGAAAAATTATCCGCCGCATGATGTTCGTCGAAGATATATCCCCAGCTGTCCGGACTGTCCAGCGTGGCATGGACGACTGTGATCAGGGTACCTTTCAGCGTCTGCCGCATCGGCAGGGTAGCCAGCCAGGCTCGGTCTTCCTGAGGCAGATGGGATTTCGTCCAGATCACCGCTGCCCGGGCGTGGGGATTGAATCCCTCTATCGCATTGTCGCTCCCCGCTGCATATTCATCATGATTTCCTTTCACGGCACCGACCAGATTCAGGCTGCGCATCAGGTCCAGACATTCTTTGGGATTGGCATTGTAACCGACGATATCTCCCAGTGAAATATATTCATCCACTCCGACTTCACGGCATTTTTCCAGCACTGCAGTCAAGGCTTCCAGATTGCCGTGTATGTCACTTAACACTGCGTATTTCATATTTACCTTTCTTAAATTATTATTTTATCCTGATTCTTCAACTCATCAATATAATTCCAAATTTCAAATTCGCAAGCTCCGGAATGAGAAAAATCCGTTTTTCTGCTGTTTTTTTGCATCCCGCAGCCGCGAACCCGCTCCGCAGCAGCTTTTTCATGGTTCCCGCTTTGATTTCAGACCGGCCTGTTTTCGGGAGCACCTCGATATCGGCAGTCCGCGATAAAAATCGCTCAGGTTTTGATAAAACAGTGTTTTTTTACAATTTAATGATAACTATTCGCAAGCAATCGAGTTTGACGAATATAGCCTGTATGTGTTACCTTATACATGGTAAAAGGTTTTAAGCCGAGAAACGAAAGTTTTTCACAAACAACCCGAAATTACAAGGAGAATGCAAAATGGCAGTTGCGAAAAAAGCCAAAGCAGTGTCCAAACCCGCCCCGAAGAAAGCCGCCCCGAAAGCGGCCGCCAAAAAAGCCGTGAAAACGGTTGCCAAGAAAGCTGCGAAACCCGCCGCCAAGAAAGCTGCGAAACCCGCAGCGAAAGCGGTTAAAGCCGATTCCGCCAAGCTCGCGATCGACGGCGGCAAGAAAGTTTTCAATGAACCGTTCCCCGGCTGGCCCTGCTTCGAAGAGTCCACCGTCCAGGCGGTTGCAAAACTCCTCAGAACCGGCAAAGTCAACTACTGGACTGGTCAGATGCCCGGAACCAAAGCGGAAGATCATATCAGCGTCGGTATGGCTTTCGAACAGGCGTGGGCCAAGTGGCTCGGCGTCAAGAATGCGATCAGCGTGACCAACGGCACCGCCGCTCTGCATGTGGCCCTCGGCGCTCTGAACATCGGTCCGGGTGACGAAGTGATCTGCACCTCCTACAGTTTCATCGCTTCCAGTTTCTGCGCTCTGCAGGCCGGCGCACTGCCCGTGTTCTGCGACGTTGACGAATCCCACACCATGGATCCCAAGAAAATCGAAGCCCTGATCAATCCGCGCACTAAAGCGATCGTCGTCGTCCATCTGTATGGTATCATCGCCGACATGGATCCGATCATGAAGATCGCGAAGAAACACAAACTGAAAGTCATCGAAGACTGCGCGCAGTGCTTTGGCGGCGTCTACAAAGGCAAAAAAGCCGGAACGATCGGCGATGTCGGCTGCTTCAGCTTCTGCCAGAGCAAACACTTCACGACCGGCGGCGAAGGCGGCATGGTCGTTACCAACGACGACGATCTCGCCTGGGAATGCCGTTCCTTCCGCGACCACGGCTATGATGTCCAGGCCAAACAGAACCTGCTCGTCATGGAAGGCAAACAGCTTTACATCCATAAACGCGTCGGCTTCAACTTCCGTATGACCGAAATGCAGTCCATGATCGGTCTCTGCGAACTCAAACGGTTCGACAAGTGGAACCTGAAAAACCGCATCCGCAACGGCAAATACCTGATCAACGCGCTGAAGAACCATCCGCTGGTGAAATACACGCCGGTCGACACCAAGGAACGCCAGAACTGCTTCTGGTGGTGCCCGATCGTGATCAAGCCCGAACTGCTGAAAAAAGGCATCACCACCGCGAAGTTCATTGCCGCGATGGCCGCTGAAGGCGTGCCCGTATACAGCGTGCTGTGGCCGGAAATGTACAAGGAACTGGCCTACGTCAAGCAGAACGGTTTCGGGACCGCGAAATATCCGTTCAAGGATCCGAAAGCCCGCAAGATCGACTACACCAAGTTCAACTGCAAGATGGCGAACTCGCTGACCGACCGCACGATCAGCTTCTTCACGCATCCGGTTTACACCGAAAAGCACATGAAAGCCTACGTCGACGCCTTCATCAAGGTCGCCAAAGCTTACATGAAGTAAGCCGCAAGTCACAAGCTGCAAGCAGCAAGTTTCAAGTAGATTTGCTGCCTGCAGTCGAAAATCCGGAGGGAATGCGAAATGAATATAAAATTGTTTTCTGATTCCTTTCGGATTTTTATTTTCGTTTGACTGGTTTTGTGTAAGTTTTTCATGTTCCGGATATCGTATGGATACAGATTTTGAGAAACTGGAAGTATGGAAAAAAAGTTGCAGATTGACTGTTAAAGTTTACAATCTGCTTAGAAGCTGCCCCGATTCAGGGCTGTATTCCCAAATGACCAGAGCCGCTGTTTCCATACCCTCGAACATTGCGGAAGGGGCTGAGCGGAATTCCAAACGGGATTTTGTCCATTTCCTTTACATTTCCAAAGGTTCGGCGGCTGAGTTGAGAACGCAGTTATATCTTGCCGCGGAGTTGAAATTTAATTCAAAGGAAGAAATTCAGCCTCTGGTTCGTGATTGTAAGGAGCTTTCGAAAATGCTGAAAGGTCTGATCAATGCGTTCTCTCCGCAACATTAACTTGAAACTTGAAACTTGAAACTTTGGACTTTAACCTTTACCTGAAAGGTGATGAAAATGAAAGTACGTTATGGCTTGATTGGTTTCGGCGGCATTGCCGAAAATCGCGTCGCGAAAGAAGGGTTTGCCTGTGACAAGTCCCGGTTCGCTCCCCTGAAAAAAGCTCAGCTGGTCGGTGCCACCGACTTGAATCCTGCCCGGCAGAAAGCCGCCGAAGCCCTCGGCCTCAAATGGTATGCCTCCCTGGATGAAATGCTCGCCGACAAAAACATCGACGCCGTCTATGTGGCGACCAACAACGCATCCCATGTGCCCCTCGCCATGAAGGCGCTCGAAGCCGGCAAACATGTTATCAGCGAAAAACCCATGGCGACCAAATCCGCCGATGCGCTGAAGCTGATCAAGCTCGCCGAAAAGAAAAAACTTTCTCTGACCGTCGACCATATGATGGTTTACAATGCCTGGAACAAAAAGGCCGCTGAGATCGTCCAGAAAGGCAAACTCGGCAAAGTCAATGACTGCTGCTTCCACATGGAATTCGCCTATGGCTACGATCCCGCTGAAGCTGCTACCTGGCGCTGCTCCAAAATCGAAGAAATGGGCGGCCCGATCGGTGATGTCGCCAGCCATTGCTTCTACATGGCCGAATTCGTTTTCGGCAAAAAGATCACCAAAGTTGCCGCGGTCTACTATCCCAAGATCATGAAGATCAAAGCCGAAGACGGTGCCTATATCAAATTCTTCTTCGAAGACGGCACCCAGGGCAGCGTGAATGCGGCCTTCTCCGAAATGCGCGGCGGCCTCGGCGGCACGCTCACCAACCTCGGTTTCGAAGTCTATGGCGACAAAGCCGCTCTGCGTTCCTACGGCTCCATGTTCCAGCTCTCCGGCCACAAGGATGAACCCATCAAGATCCGCATGGAAATCGACAAGTTCGACGGCAAAACCACTGCGGTTGTCCCGACTGTGTACAAGAACATCTACCAGAGCCTGATCGAAAACCATGCCGCGTCCGTGCAGTCCGGCAAACGTCTCTGCGGCTGCGACGGACGTCACAACCTGCTGCTCTGCGAGGCTGCCCACAAGTCCGCTCAGAACGGCGGCAAAATCATTACCGTAAAGGATTGAGATCATGCGGTTCGGATTTGCAAGGGAGAACATCACTCCCAAACGCGGAATCGGTCTCTGCGGTTATTTCGAGCCGCGTCCGAATAAAGGCGCTTACGATCCGCTGAACATCCGCGCAGCGCTTTTCGAGTGCGGCGGCAAGGTCGGCGGCATCGTCTCGTATGACCTGTGTCTGTTCGGCCGTTCGCTGGTGGAAAAATTCATGGCGGCGGTGAAAGCTGCCGGCTTCGATTTCGCCCGTGATCTGCTTTACAGCTGCACCCACACCCATACCGGTCCCTATACCTCGCCGCTGTTCGGCGGCGCCGGCATGGATCAGGCGTATATCGACGATGTGATCGCCAAGACGGTCGCCGCTGTCCGCCGGGCTTACGAAAGCCTCGCGGATGCGGAAATGCTGACCGGCCGGACCGAATGTTCCACGCTGGCGTTCAACCGCCGGTTCTGGATGAAGGACGGCACCGTGCTGACCAATCCCGGCAAGCTCAACCCGGATATTGTCAGACCGGAAAGCATCATTGATCCGGAGATCCCGCTGATGGCGGTGAAACAGGACGGCATGATGCGCCTGATCGTTGCCAATATTTCCAACCACACCGACACCATCGGCGGCGACCTGGTTTCCGCCGACTGGCCCGGACGGATGGAACGCGAGATCCAGAATCATTTCGGTTACGATATCCCGGTGATTACGCTGATCGCTCCGCAGGGAAACATCAACCATTTCAATGTGGAAAACGATTTCGATCAGACCAATTACGCGGAAGCCTGCCGTATCGGCAAAGGCTACGCCGCCGCGGTCATTTCCTCGCTTTATGCATTGAAGCCGGTCGAGGTGAACGAACTGCGCGTCGTCTCAACTGAATTCGAGGCTCCCTATGTTCAGGTCACGGACAAGGAATACAACGAGGCCAAAGCCATCGTGGAAAGCATCGGCAAGATCAGCGCCACCAGCGCGGACGACCTCACCAGCGAAGGTATCGCCAAAGGCAACGCATACGTGAAGAAATTCTTCGCACAGCGCCTGATGGAATGCCGTGACAATCCCATCAAGACCAAACGGATGGAGATCATGTCCGTGCTTGAATTCGGCCGTGAACTGGCGATCCTGTCGATCCCGGCCGAACCGTTTGTGGAAATCGGTCTGGAGATCAAGAAAGCCTCGCCGTTCAAACGGACGATGGTCAGTGCTCTGACTCAGGGTGAGATCGGTTACGTCGGTCTGCCGGAATGTTATGAACGTGGCGGCGGTTACGAAACCCGGCCCTCCCGTTCCGCTCCGGCCCATGATCTGGCTCCGAAAATCATCGAAACCGGTATAAATCTTATCAATAAATAAAATTTTCAGGTTGACTTTGCGAAATTTCCGTGTAAATTATCCAAAGTCAACCTTTAACCTTTTTAAGGAAGGATTAAAAAATGCGTGCATTCAGCAAAATCTCCAAAGAGTGGTGGGATTACACCACGCTCGACCGCGCCATCCTCGATGACGCCGCCAAAATCACGATCGACACCCTGAAAGACTATGAACGTCCCGGGTTCAAGATCAACATTTACGACACCCTGCAGGAATTCTATGCCGCGGAAGCTCTCGAATACATCAAAGCCTGGAAAGAAGCTACCCCGTCCAAGCCCGCCGGTATCTGCGGACCGATCGGCCCGACCGAACAGCTCCCGATCGTAGCTCAGATGGTCAACGCTTTCGGTATCAACCTGAAAAACTGCCATTTCTGGGGCATGGATGAATGGATCGTCGACGGCAAGGCCGCCGGTCTGGATTTCCCGCTCGGCTTCGCTAAAGCCGATATGGACCTCTGCTTCAACCGCATCGACAAGAAACTCCGCATGCCGAAGGAAAACCTCCATTTCCCGACCGAAAATCCGGCTGCTTACTCCAAAACTTTCGATCAGTTCCGCTGCGTCACCATGCAGGGCGGCCAGGGTGAGACCAAGCACTGGGCGTTCAACGATCCCGTGAAACGCGAAGGCAAATACAAAGACAATCCGCCGACCCCGGCTGAATACCTCAAGAAGGGCGCCCGCGTGGTCGAGCTCCATCCGATCACCCTGATCCAGAACGCCCGTACCTCCGGCGGCGGCACCGTCCAGAACGTTCCGTCCGCGGCCGTTTCCGTCGGCCCGAAGGAAACCTGGAAAGCCGAAAAAGTCTCCATCTGGCATCCCGGCCATCATGACAATCCGTTCGGTCAGCGCCTGAGCACGTTCATGATCTCCAAGAAGATCGCCGACAGCGCGGTTCCGATGTCCCTGCTGTCCAAGCATCCGGGTGAAGTTATCTTCAACTTCTACCGCTACGGCTTCGGCGTTTGCGATGTGGAGATGCATTGATCATGGCTAAAAAAGCATTTGCGATCGCCTGCCATCCCGATGATCTCGAATTCGGTATGATGGGCACCATGATGCTGCTGAAAGATGCCGGTTACGAAGTTCATTATATGAACGTTTCCAACGGCTCGCTCGGCACCGATCATCATGATTATCAGACCATCGTCCGCATGCGCCGCGAAGAGGCCATGGCGTCCGCCAAACTGGTCGGCGCGGTCTATCACGAAAGCATCTGCGACGACCTGGAAGTGTTCTACAATTATGAGAATCTGGCGAAAATGGTGCCGATCGTCCGCGCCGTCGAACCGGAGATCATTCTGACGCAGGGGCCCTATGACTACATGGAAGACCATATCAACGCCGGCCGTCTGGCGGTTTCCGCCGCGTTCTGCCGCGGCATGGTCAACATGAAATGCGCTCCCACCTCCAAAACCACGTTCCAGAACGTGGCGGTTTACCATTGCATGCCGCACAGCATCACCGATCAGCTGCGGCGCAAGGTCGAGGCCGATTTCTACGTGAATATTGCCTCTAAAATGGAGATCAAGCGTCAGGCTCTCAGCTGCCATAAGAGCCAGAAGGAATGGCTCGACATCAGCCAGGGCATGGATGCCTATCTGAAAGACATGGAAAACCGTGCCTCGATCTTCGGCAAACAGTCCGGCGTGTTCGAATTCGCCGAAGGCTGGGTTCAGCACAATCCGCTGGGCTTCGGTCCCGAGGATTTCAATCCTCTGGCCGTCGCGCTCAAGGATTTTGTGAAACTGATGCCTCACGCAATTCAGTAAAACACCTCAGAACGGGAAGGAGCGCAAGTTCCTTCCCGTTTTTTCTTCCGTAACTTTATCCAGCTCATGAAAGCACGCATTATTCATTTTTCCGATACCCATGAACCGGCTACGCTCGAACATTGGCATGCCCTGTTCGACAAACGCCTGGTCGGTCTGATGAACAGCAGTCTGATCCGGAGACGGCGTTATCACGCGTCGTTTCTTCCCGCCGCGATCGAATATATCCTGAAAAATCCGCCTGATCTGGTGTTGTTTACCGGCGATGCCACCAGTTGCGGACAGGTCGGCGAATTTTCGCGTGCGCTGAAAATGTTCCGTCCGCTGCTGAAAAGTGATATTCCGTTTATTTACACTCCGGGCAATCACGATGCGTATGTGAAAGACCGGGCCTGCCGCAGTGCGCTGGAACGTTTCACGCGGGATATGTCCCGCGGTGAGCGGAAGTTGTCCGATTATCCTTTTGCGGTGGATTTCCCGCTGTTCCGTCTGTTGGTGATCCATTGCGCCAAACCGTTCAATCCCGCCTTATCCTGCGGGTTCATGCCGCCGGAAACGCGTCAGTTCCTGCTCGATGAAGCGGCAAAACTGGATGCCCGTCCGCTGATTTGCGCCGGTCATTTTCCGCTGCTGAAGGGAGCGTCCCTGATAAATGCCCGCAGACGTCTTTACGGTGCATCCGGGGCCGCGGAATTGCTGCAGGACCATGTGATCGATCTTTCGCTGTGCGGCCACATACATCATCCTTATGAGCTGCTGGATCGCACGGGCCGGGGAGAGATTGTCGCCGGTTCGTTGTCCCGGACCGGTTCTTTGGCGGAAATCACCTATGATTCCGAAACCGATCTTTTCTCTCTGCAGCGGATCCAGATCGCCTGAACAACTTTCCCATCCGGATAACAGGGCAGGGGGCCGCAGCCGGATTTCAACATCCGGTATCAAACCGCAAAAATGACTTTTCAACTGAAATAATTCCGTCGATTTGAATAGCAGACTCTTGCAATAATCTTACTGGTACGGACCAGTACATAACTGAAAAAATGAGCTCAATCCTGTTATTTTTTCGGATATTATCTCTACTGGTACGGACATCCATACCAGTAGAGTTTATTCCTTCGGAAACGAATCCGGTCGTAAAAATAAAAAAATGGTTTTCGATTCAGACTGTGCGAACGTGAAGCTTTTTTTCACTCAAAACATATCCCGGTGCTGCGGGAAGCAGTGATCTTTCTGCCCCGGCAAAAAAAATCATTTTTTTTTCAAATCCGGGGTTGATTTTTCAGCAAAACATGGTATATTATTTCCTGTTCTGTAAAAGAACTGAGGTGACCTGGTAGCTCAGTCGGTAGAGCATCGCCCTTTTAAGGCGGTGGTCCAGGGTTCGAATCCCTGCCGGGTCACCATTTTTGTGTCTCTTTCTTTTCCGGTCCTTTATGACCGGATTTTTTGTTTCTGCGTCTTTTGTGGCTGAATGATAACGATTTGCAGCGCACGGTCCCGTCCGGCAGAGAACGGCGAGAGACCGCCGTTTTCTCTGTTTCGGCGTGTGTTTCGCATAAAATCGGCCCGGATTCTCTGAAACGTCAGGTC
>JAZUCR010000445.1:0-4583 GCA_045639225.1 Victivallales bacterium | reverse complement strand
CCGCCATCAGACGGTAATAATCCAGCAGACGCAGAATGTGGACCGGATACCGGGAAATCTCCCGTCCGCCGAAATACATGTAGCCGATCCGGCGGTAGCCCCGCTGGAACAGATATTCCAGCTGGCGTGCCGTCATGTCCGGAGCATCACGCAGTTCGGCGGTGATGCGGCCGGTGTGCTGCGGCAGCAGTTCCAGACAGACCTTCATCCGTTTTTTCAGACTGGCCGCGAAATCCGGGCTCAGGGCGCTCACGAGAATGCATCGGGTGATCCCCGAGGCGGCCAGGTGCGCGGCGATTTCTTCCGGCTGACGGTCGACCGCATTTTCCATGGTGATTTTCCGGCCCGAAGCTTTCGCCAGTTCGAACAACCGGTCATACAAAAGCCGGAAAAACAAATTGATGCCGTTTTCATCGAGGTTTTGCCAATTGAGCAGAACGATCTCATCGTCGTTTTTTGCCGGTTCGGCCCGGAAGATTCCACGGCAGGGTTCGATCCGAATCAGCCCGTCCGCCTGCAGTTTCTGCAGAGCATGGCACACGATGATCCGTCCGGCTCCGGTCCGCTTCATGACCGGCCGGATCCCCGGCAGCCTCGTTCCGTATGGCTGGCGGTAAAGCAGATTTTTCAGATATTCCGTTACTTTCCGGATCTTCCGGCTGCGGATTCCCTCTTTCGGTTTCACCCTTGAAACTCCTTCGTTTTGACCTTAATATAGTCCGGTTTGACATGATTGCAAACTGTGTTGAAATTTTTTGTGAGACTGTGTCGTTATTATGATCATCCGATGTTTGTCGGTTTTTTTATTCCTGTATCCTGTTGCCAAAAAACGGTTTTGAATTTATAATTTCCTGCATACACAACAGATAATCATTTTTTACCAGAGAAAGGAAACAAACCATGAACAGTTTTTCATCTTTCATCTCTCGCGATTCATCATTGGTGCGTAAGCGGAGTTTTACTCTCATAGAACTCCTGGTGGTAATTGCGATCATCGCAATCCTGGCGGCCATGCTGCTGCCGGCATTGAACAAGGCAAGGGAATCCGCGCGGAAAATCGCCTGCCTTTCGCAGCTGAAAACCATGGCGTCGGCAACCCTGATGTATGCGGACAACAACCGTGAACATATCCCGCCGGGGCACCGTTACAATTCCTGGTCCGCCGGGAATTTCTGGTGGTCCGTGCTTATCCAGACTGTCAATACGAAAGCCCCTGCCAAAAACTACAATACCGTCATGAACGGCTATTACAAGATTTTCGTATGTCCGACGGAAAAGATCCCGACCGGAGCGAACAGTCCCAATTTCCAATATACCCATTACGGAGTCAACTACCGGTTCACCCATTACAGCGCTCCGGTCAGGAAAATGGTAACGGCCTCAAAACCTTCCGATGTTGTCATGCAGATGGATTCCAATGTCCGTGCCAATTATGCGATAAAAGAAGATAAGAACAGTATATCCACCGGTCCCAGCCAAAGGCATATCAGAAGCCGGTCGAACACCTCATACCTGGACGGCCATGCGGAAAACCGGCTGTGGAGCCAGGATACATACAGGTATGAAAATTTGCCAGCCGGCTTTCGCAATTCCTGTACCGCAACCGACGGCACCACCTGCAAAAACAATTGTAAATAACAGCCGAACACAGGAGCAGGTCTATGTCTCGTTTTTCGAATGCCGCAGGAACCGCAGCAGGGATATTGTCCGGAATATTCCTGACCCTTTCCGCACAAGTTCAAACGGTAAAAGGTCCGCTGCCTCTGGACGGAAACTGGAACGGCAGCGGCTGGCGGGATGTTCCCATACAAACGGATTTTCGCTGTCTGCAGTCCAGCGGGAAAAGCGAACCGTCTGCCCAGACGGAATTCAAGGCCGCGGCTGATCCGGACAATCTGTATTTGAGCATCCTGTGCCGCGAAAATAAAATGGACAAACTCCGCAAGTCGACTGTCCCGTCCCGGTTATGGGGTTCCGACACGGTAGAGATTTTTCTGTGCCCGACCGGGCAGCCCGATGAGTTTTACCAGTTCGCGGTTTCGGCGGGCAACCTGCAGTTTTCGATTTTTTACGGGGAAGGCGGCAATACCCGGCCCGATCCCTATTTCCCGTTCTGGACTTCAAAAGTGTTTTACGGCAGGGATCACTGGCTGGTGCAAATCCGGATCCCGTTCAGCGCTTTCTACATGACGCGCAATGCCAAATGGAATTCCGAATGGCTGATGAACATTGCCCGTTCACGGACTCCGGTCCGGGAACGATCCAGCTGGAGTCAGCTGAACAGCGGATTCCGCGAACCTCGCAGTTTCCGCAAATTCGGTGGTTTTCCGAAACGGAAGCCTGCTCAGGATGTATGGGTCCGCAAAGCCGAACCGGAGATAACCGATTTTACCAATGGCGTTTATTCCGGACCGCTGCATCTGACTATCGAAGCCAACCCTGCCGCCGCCGGAAAATATGAACTCCGCGTGGAAGAACCCGGCGGGAAAAGTTCGGTTCATACCGTCCTCTTGAAAAGCGGATTGAATCAGACGGTCCTGAAAAAAGTCGGATATGTGCGGAAGGCGGCAGGGAAAACCAATCTCAAACTCACGTTCAAAGCGGCAAAGGACGGGACCGTTTTCGGACGGCATCACCCCGTTGATATCGTTTACCGTCCACTCCGGATCGACTTGACCGCGCCCGGCTACAAGCGGAATTTCTATCCGGGACAGGATCATTCCATGATCCGCGGCGAACTCCGGCTGAACCTTTCTTCCGGACAGAAAAAAAGTGCCGAAATCAAATTATCGATTTCCGGCGGAGGTCTGGAAGAACAAACACTGACTCTGAAAGCTGACAGGCCGACGGTTCCGTTCCGGTTTGACAGCCGAAAACTCTCAGAAGGCGGAAAAGCGCGGCTGACTGCGGCAATCATCGACCATGGCAAAGAGATCGCCTCTGAATCCTGCAGTGTCTCACGGCTCAAAAAGAACACTGGTTCCATGATCTGGATCGAAAACAACGTCCTGATCAAAAACGGTAAACCGTGGTACCCGCGTTCCATTTATGCGCGCGGCTATTTGGGGGGCAGGGCTTTTGCCGCCCGTTACAATGCGGACCGGCTTGGCGAATCCCGATTCCGCATCCGGTCGCTCGCTCCGGAAAAACTGATCCGCGGGATCGAAGCCAGGGAAGCCTACAAGGATGTTAAGCCGTGTCCGGAACTGCTCGCAAAAATCCGGAAAATCGTGGAAAAAACCAGGGCCTCATCCGAATACGACTTCTATTACATCTGCGACGAACCGGAATACCGGAATATCTCACCGGTCTATCTGAAACATATCTATGATCTCGTCAGTGAACTCGACCCGTATCATCCGCTGTTGTCCTGCACGACTGCGGGCGACAAATATCTGGATGCCGCCGATATCTTCGCGCCGCATCCCTATCTGAATCCGGTTGTTTCCGACGGCAAACGGATTCTCGCCGTCCCCGTGGACCGGGTCCGGAATTATCTGCAGAATATTACCCGGTTCAAACGTCAGGATAAGGTCGTTGGCTTCACGGGACAGTTTTTCAGCTATAAATTCAGCAACATATTGGCGGATTACCCCACCTGGGAGGAACTGGAAAGTTCAAGCTGGAGCGCGATCGTGCACGGTTCCCGTTTCCAGTTCCCCTATGCCTACCATGACCTTGGCGACCGGCCCCGCATTTATGAAGCATACCGTTATTTCAACCAGTCGATCCAGGCTCTGGAAAGTCTGCTGCTCTCCAACCGGAAATATCCGGTGAAAGCCGCCGATCCGGAAAACATGATCGACACCCTGCTGGTTGAAGACGGCAAAGCTGCATTGCTGATCGCGGTCAACCTGAAAAACGGTCCGCTGAAAACTGTCATTTCCGCTGAACGGCTCACAAAATATTCTTCCATGCTGGAATTCCGCGGCAGCGGTTCGAGGACAATCGCCGATGGCAAACTCGAACTCGCGCTGAAACCGTATGAATGCGTGATCCTGACTTCGAAGAAACTCGACACCGGGTTGAAAACCCGCGGACAGGTCCTGAGGGAAATCGCGGAACAGGAAAAGGCGAGGGCATCACGGGGTAATCTGCTGTTTGAAAAAGGTGCGTCGTTCGAAGTTCTGTCCAGCAGCCACAACGACTTCAACAGTTCGCTCATCAGCATGCTGCAGCAGCGCAACAAGCTCTTCGACGGGACGCTCGATATGCTGGGATGGCAATCGAAAACCGGGGCCGGCGACCACTGGTATGAACTCAGTTTTCGGAAAAATCCGCCGCGATTCTCCAAAATCTGTCTCCATGGCTCCAACATGGGGAACCCTGCGGTGAAAATCTGGAAATTCGGAGAATGGAAGTCTCTGACTCCGAAAAATGTGACAGCCGCAGGATATTCCATCCTGATGGATTACGGAGAAGAACTGAAATCGGTCAAGGTCCGGATCACTTTCGGGGTCAAAGCCTGCAAGTATTCTCTGCTGCTGGTAGCCCTCCATAAGATCCCAGATAAACGGAAAAGCTAATGCCACAACAGCTATTCCTCCGACAAAATACCAAACGGACATTCCCGCGCAGAAAAG
>JAZUCR010000444.1:0-2556 GCA_045639225.1 Victivallales bacterium | reverse complement strand
ACGATGATCGGATCGCCACACCGGAGAAAACGCAATGAACAGGGATCGGCTCTGATCGCTGCGCTGTGCCTGATCTTCATGGCCGGCATGCTGACCGCGACCGTGCTGGCGCTCTCCCGGATCGCCACGTTCGACGTCCGGGCCCATGTGGAACTCCAGCGTTCTGCTTACATCAATGAAGGCGTTGCCAACCGGATCCAGTATCTGCTGGCAGCGGACCGCAATGTCAATCCTTCCAGCACCCAGCTGGGTGAACTGGATTATACGGAATTCGAATATGACCGTTATACGGCGGACGGCATTCCGCATATCATCGATTATCACGGCACCGAAGTGCAGGTGGTGATCCAGGATGCGGCAGCAGGCTTCAATTTGAGCAGCGGATCCTACCGGAACACCCTGCGGAGCATCGTTTCCGCGCTGGAACTGGACGACAGCGAGATCAGCGACAAGATGGAAGCACTGACCGAACGGCTCACGGACTACCTCGACACCGATGACGACATGACCGGGAACAACGGCATGGAAGCCGATGAATACGAGGCGGAAAATATGGTTCCCCTGCCCCGCAACGGCAATCTTCGCTACCGTGAAGAACTGCTCTTCATCCCCGGTTTCACGGAATACTTCAAACCGGATAAATACGGGATGCTTTCCTGCGTCCGCCTGATCGCACCCTATGGGATGAACGATATCAGCCGGAACAGCAGCAATCCGAATTTCTTCACCGCCGACCGGTTCATGCTCAAAGTCCAGGGCCGGCTGGAAGATGAGGAAGTCGATGAAGTGATCGCCGCCAGAGAAGAATGGCTCAAGGAAAAGACCAAGCTTTCCGATCAGCTGGACGCGCTGCTGCTGAGCCGTCTGCGCAGCCGGTTCTCGTTCAACGAATCGGGCTTTTTCACGATCCGGATCGAATCGCCGGAAAAATCCAACCGTCCGTCCCGGCGGCTGATCTTCACCTACCCTGCATTCGATATCACCGGTCCGCAGAATGATATGGTCCGGTATTACGACTGGCTGATGCTGTGAGATTTTTCGGTGGACGATGTCCGGAAGGCCGGCAGAGCTTTCTGCAGAGCGAATCCTGAAATCAGCGCCACGGCAGCATCGTCCAGCACCCCGAACAGCGGAATGCCGTCGGGGACCAGATCGACAGGAAGCATGATCCAGAGAATAGCAAATGAAGCAGTAAGCAGGAGCCGAGGCGCAACGGCGGCCATGCCGAGCAGATTGTCGTAACGGAACAGTCTCGGATTCGGAGCGAGGAATTCCCCGTCGGAAGAGGAATGGACTTCGGCCAAGCCATACTGATAGACCATTTTCCGGACGATTTCGGCGGCGATCAGCTGCAGATCATTGCCCTGGAGGGGATATTGGGCCGCATAGACCCCTTGAACAAGCTGGAGGAGCTGCGGTCTGGAAACCCGGCCGCTTTCATAAAAAGCAGAAAGAACCGCAAGCATGACGGAACTCAGCATGGAATCGCACGGGCCGGACCGGGCTATGCGCCGGACCGAATTCTCAAAGAAAATCACGCGGTCGAAACGGCAGAATTGAAGAGCATATCCGGCAATCAGAAGCACCGTTCCGCCGATCAGATAAAGGGACAGGCCCCGAGCCGCGGCAGAACCGAACAGGATCATAAGAACCGACAGCAGCAGACCTAATTTCAGCTGGAGATTGCGGAAAGAGAGGAAAAATAAAATCAGCATGAAACAAAGGCTGATGCGCCAGTTGCTGAACAGATCGCTGATCCAGGCGGGCACACTGCCGGTCAGATTCAAGGTATCCTGTTCAACCGAATGAAGATACCGGAATAAATTCTGAAGGATTCCTTTGGGTCCGATGGGCTCACTCGGAAATGCAGTCAGCCGTGCCAGCAGCAAAGTCAGCGGCGGCAGCTGTATGAGCTGCAGGAGCAGATTGCCGCCGGCGACTCGGCCGAACAGCAGCATCTCCCAATTCAGGGAAGCAGTCAGGACGAAAGCAAAAAACACCGTTACGATCCCCTGCCGGTAAACGAAAATCCCATTGCTCTGAAAAAAAGGATCCCGGGCGAAAACGATCAGTGCGCCGATATAAAGCAAAAGGACGATAAAGAACCCGGGCGCAGTCATCGATGCAACGCCCCGGTCCGCAGGAGCCGGACCGGCGATCCAGCCGGAGATCCGGCGAATGAACGTTTTTCCCTTGGTTATCATGGCTGTTGTCTCCGGTTCAAACGCTGTTCACAATTTTGAATTTCCTGCTTCAAAACATCTGCGGAAGTGCGGTATTGTCCGTTCCAGTAGATATGATTCAGCAGGGAATCCTGCGAAATGAGGGTTTTCGCAATGAAAAGACGGGCCATCCAGAAATCTTCGCAGGGAGAACTCTCGTGTTTCATCGAGATCCGAAGCGCCTTTTCGCGTTCGAAAACGCCGGGGTCATATTCATTGTCAGGCAGAATGACATTTCCGGTGGAAACGCCCTTCAACAGCCACAGGGAAAGCAGCAGTTTAACCTCGAAAAGGTCATAATCTTCCTGATATTTGCGAATCTCCGCATCCGAAA
>JAZUCR010000443.1:0-8135 GCA_045639225.1 Victivallales bacterium | reverse complement strand
CCCTCGCGGCAGGTCGAAGAACAGACTGAGCCGCAGACGCTTGGACAGATATGTCCCCGCCAGGACCGTATCCAATGCCTGACCCCAGATCAGCAGCTCGACCGGCAGCAGCACCGAAAAAAATATCAGGTATAATATACTCTTCAAATGAGACACTGTATCAACCTTTTTCGAACCGTATCGTTTGCTATGCGGTGAATCGGTAAAATAGCATGTTTTTCCGTTTTGTCAAGGTTATTCCGGTCAAATCCGGATCCCCAGCAGCCGTTCCGCATTCCGGCAGAAGATTTTTTCATTGTCTTCCGCTGAAAGCCCCATGGACAGGACCTCTTTGACCGCCTGACGCTGCGTATCGCCGGGATAATCGCTGGCGAACAGCACGCGGTCGGTTCCGTGCGCCTCCACCAGTTTCCTGGCCTCCTGCGGTCCGATGAACCGGATCGAACTGGACGTATCCAGCCAGATGTCCTGTCCCACCAGATATTGCATGGCACGATCCCATTCGGAATAACCCCCCAGATGCGCTGCGATCAGTTTCAAGTCCGGGTATTTCTTATGAACCTTCAGCAGCCGCTCCGGCTTGGAAAACTGCGTCCGGTTGTCGCCCGTATGGAACAGCAGCGGCAGCGTGCTTCCGACCGCTTCGTAGATTTTGTCCATGCAGGGATCGTCGATATGGAACTGCTGAAAATCCGGATGGAATTTCAGTCCGTGGAGTCCGAGTTCGCGGATCCGTCGGATCTCTCCCGCGCAATCCGGAAAATCCGGATGCAGAGTCCCGAACGCAATCAGCAGTTCCGGATATTCCTGCTGCAGCCGGCTCAGAAAGTTGTTGATCGGGATCACCTGCGACGGTTTGGTGGCAGAGGAGAAGATCACGCTCCGGCTGATCTTTGCCTGACGCAGATTCCGGAGCAGATCATCCAATTCCCCCGTTCCGTTCCAGCGCGAACCGTAAAACGTTTCCAGCGCATCGATCACTTTTTCCGCCACGCCAGGCGGAAAGATGTGGGAATGCATATCGATGATTTTCATGTTGACCCTCGTTTATCGGACTTTGAAAACCGTTCCGTCGGAGGCTTCGTAGATAGTATGCCAGCCGAGGCTTTTCAGAAATTCGACGAATTTTTCCCGTTTGGACAGGAGCACCGCGTAATCCGCGCCGGTCCCGATGGCAAAACGCCGCGGCGTCAGTTCGCGCTGATTCAGCAGCAGACGCTCGATTTTTCCCGTCCGACGCGGATCGACCGCCACCGAAAATTCCGGATCCATCCCCCACAGAAATACCTGCTTGCGGTTGCCGTGGAAGAGCGCAGGAAAATCGCCCCAGCTCAGATTGACTACCAGTGTCCGCTCCGGCAGATTGCGTTCCATCCACGCTCCGATCCTTTCCGCGGGCGGCGTTATGCCTGCAGCATAACTGATATTCATGGCCGCCGCCGCTCCGGCCGGCAGGAACACCGCCAGCGTCAGGATCAGACAGAATTTTTTCGGCCGGTCCGTGCCCGGCAGAAAAATCTTTTCCCGCAGCGCCATGCTCCAGACCAGCGCACCGAAAAGCCCCGTGAACGGTCCCGCGTATTCGATCGTCCGCAGCACCATGAATGTGCCGGCAGTGAAAATCAGCGACAAGCCTCCCACAGCATAAAAATGCGCAGGGATTTTTTTCCAGCCCAGCCGCGCGATCAGCCGCGCGAAAATCAGAAAATTCAGATAGGCGAAAATATACATCGGCAGCGCGTTCCGGTTCCAGATTACGCCCGGCGACATCATTTCCACCGGCGGCATCAGCGTGCCGCCCCGCACGCCTTCCGACAGCAGCGGACCGAACAGCGCGTCGATCGTCTGGACTTTCCAGATGATGAAGGTATTGGGAAACTGCGGATGGATCAGCAGTCCCAGAAAAACTCCGAGCACCGCGGCACCGACCGGAAGCAGACTTTTCCAGCCGTTCGCGGGAATATCCGCCGCGGCGAAAAACAATACCGGAATCACGATGAACTGCGGATTGGAATAACTCCAGGTGTAGATCAGCGAGATTCCCAGCGTCCATCCCAGTTTCCAGCGCAGACTGCCCCGCACCAGCAGTCCGCAGAGCACCAGCATCAAGGTCAGGGAAAAAACGTGCGGACGCAGCATCAGCATCCGGAACATCACATTCGGCGCGGACATCAATGCGAGCATCGTCATCGGCAGATACAGCGGCGGCGCCACTCCGAACCGTTTCATGACAAACAGCAATGACAGAAGCAGCGCGGTAATGAAGACAAAGGCCGGAAAATGAAACGGTGCGTGAAGCTCCGTCACAAACAGTTTCTGGATCCTGACCAGCCCGCAGAGCATGAAATGATACAGCAGTTCCTTGTCCGCGAAGGTGTCGCGCCAGACCGATAATTCCAGCGCGGGAAATTTTTTGGCGGTGAACACCGCGGGGCCGCGTTCCGCCATCGCAATGTGATAATACGCGTCGTTCGCCGTTTCGCCGTCGGGCATTCCCTGGATGCGGACAAAAGCCAGCCACATCAGCGGAATAACGAAAGCCAGAATCAGGAAAAGCCGTTCCTGCCGCGGGGAAGGGGTGAGAAAATCGCCGTCGGCATTCATGGAGCAGTCTTTCCCGCAGCCGGTTTTTTCGGCGGGCTGTAAGGCTTCGCGGTTTCCTTTTCGATCTGCGATAACTTATCCAGCAGCTGTTTCGGGGTCGCACGGGTCATGCCGACATGCTTGACCAGCATGCTGCCGAATCTCGGTTCCACCACGACCACGGCCGGAAAACGGTGGATCCCGTAACGCGAGGCCAGACGTTTGTTGCGGTCTTCCTGCTCCTGGCCCAGACGCGTGTATTTCGGAAAATCCGCATTGTAAAGCACATATTTTTTCGCAGCCAGTTCCTGAAATGCCTGGGTGCGGAACAGATCCCGGCTCATGATCCGCCCGGCGTCACACCAGTCCGATCCGCTGAAAAAAATCAGGATCTTCTTGTTCTCTTTGATCGCCTGGTTTTTTGCCGACCGATAGGATTCGGCCCACTCCGCGGCGCGGATTATTCCCGCGAGCCCGAACAAGATCAGAAAAAACACCCGGACCATCATTTTTTCTCCTCGTCTTTCCATTTCCGATAGGGATGTTCCAGCAGATGCGAATTGTAAAAACGGAATTCTCCTGTGACTTCGCGTCCGAGCCAGTCCGGATGTTCGAACGGCTCATCCGGCGAGCCCAGCTCGATCTCCGCCAGAATCAGACCCGCATTCCGCCCCAGAAATTCATCGATTTCCCACATCCGGTTTCCCGCCGGGATGCAGTAGCGGTATTTTTCGATCCGGTCTTTCCCGCAGAAATCCTTCAGGATGTTTTTGGCATCTTCGACCGGGATCGGGTATTCATATTCCTGCCGGGAACAGCCGCTGACCGGCCCTTTCAAGGTCAGAAACGCCTGGTTGTCCGCCAGCCGGACGCGGAAGGTCAGATGGGGATTGTCCTGAAAATGCGCATACGCCTGACACAGCAAACTGCAGGAAACCGCACTCTGCCGCCAGGAATCGTTCCTGAGCAGAAACTTGCGCTCGATTTCCACTGGCATACGGTCACCCGCTCAGGTCGTGCAGGTTTCCACCGGTACGCGGCCCAGCAGCAGATCTTTGACTTCGCCCTTCAGAAAAGCGGCGAATTTTTCGATCTTGTCTGCCTGATCCACGATCTCGATCAGGACCGGACGCTCCAGCTGGAAGATGAAGAATTCCGGAGCCACGATCGGTTCGTTGGCAAAGAAGCCGCCGAGTCCGCGGAAAACCGAGGCGCCGGCCAGCCCTTTTTCACAGGCTTTGCGGACGATCCATTCGCCTGCTTTCATTCCGTCTTTACTGGCATTGTCCGCCGTATAGATCTTCAGCAGGACTGCCTGATTGTTGAAAACCGTTCCCATTTTCCGGTTCCTTTCGTTACAGTGATTCGCGGTCCTCTGCCCATTTCACGATATCTTTCACCACGCCCGGCTTGCCTGACATGATATCTTCGGCAAATTTCCGGAAATAGGCTTCGAACGCAGTCTGGAAGATATTCAGCGAGATGACCCGTTCCTCGAAGCGCGTATTCACTTCCATCGATTCGGTTTCCGGCAGGGAAAGTCCCGAGAATGTGAAGGAATCCGCATCGAACGTGAAGGTCCATTTTTCCGCATCTCCCCGCGCCATCAGGATTTTCGCCTTGCGGAGTTTTTTGCCGACGGCCAGCGCGGCTTTCGCTTCGGCAGACATCTGCGGACAGCCTTTCTTCACCGTGCTTTCCGAGGCGCCGGGCGTATCGTCGCCGTTGATGGCGAAAGTCAGCGGGCCTTCGATGATCATATTGAAATTGCCCAGATCGCCCACTTTCAGCAGTCCTTCTTTCGTTTCCGAGAAATACCACAGCCAGGTCAGGAAATCGCGTCCCGGCGTCGGTTCCGCGCTCGGACGGCCGTTGAAGGACACATCCGGCAGGTCGATCTCGCTTTTCTTGAAGAACTTCATCATCAGTTCGCGGATATTCACGGGGATCGGTTCGATTTCCATGGCCCGGAGAAATTCCGCCACGATCAGGTCGAACGCTTTCAGCGACGACGACCCCACATACAGCAGATTGCTCGCCATGTCCACTACCAGCGGGATCGCGCTGATGGTCGGCGGCATTTTCATCAGATTCCGTTCGATCGCGTCTTCCTTGATCCGTTTCTTTTCCTTTTTCGGCACCACGATCGTGTCGTTCGCCTGCATGTAGGCCAGTTCTTCCCGGCGGCAGATCGCGTTCAGCAGCTGCGACGGGATCTTCCGCTCCGCTTTGCGCAGATTGACATACAGGTGTCCGCCGAAGATTGCGGTGTCCTGATTGATTTCGTTTTCCAGCAGATGGCGGCCGCTCACCCAGCCGATGGCGGGTTCGTCTTTGACATCATCCAGTTTGCCTGCGCTGTATTTCTGCAGCCGGTCCAGAAAATCTTTCGGCATTTTCCCGCTCAGTGTGCACGGGATCAATGCGGTGGTTCCGCTTTCGAAAGCCATATTCATCTACTCCTTGTTTCAGTGTTCCGGGTTATTCTTCCGCTAATATAACTCACGCAGGACTGCTTTGCAAGTTCCGCACCGAAAAATCTTCCCCCTTTTCAAACCATGGACAGTCTGACGCCACTCGCAGTGCGCGAAGCATTGTATTCCCAGCCTGTCCTCCGCAGCCTTGGCGAAGGCGGATCCGTCAGGTCCGTCAATCGGGGTATTCGCCGTCCCTGTCTCACACTTTCTTTTCCCGCAGATCCTTGGCGGTCGCATCCGCAGGGACGCGGTATTCCTTGAGACACGCCCGCACCGTCGGGATCGTGAGCGGGATCATCAGGAACATCAGCATTGCCGCCGCCAGGAAAATGCCCCGGACTCCGAAATAGAATGCGATTCCGGCGCTCATGAAGGAGCACACGATGCCGCCCGCGGTATTGACGCTGCCCGACCAGCCGAAAAACGTTCCTTTCAGTTCCGGCGGCGTGACCTTGGTCAGCATCACCTGCAGCACGGGCTGGAGTCCGCCTGCCGCCAGATAGGTGAAGAAACGGGCGATGATCAGGATCCAGATCCCTCCGATGCAGCTGATATGGAGCGAACCGATGGTGATATTGACCGGAATGTCCTTTGCCACTGCCTGGATCACGGTCGCGATCCCGCTGAACAGCAGGATCGGGATCAGCAGTTTCCGGGGCGGCATCCGGTCGCAGAGATGTCCGATGAGAATGCCCGAGATCACCCCGCCCAGCGCGGCCGCGGCGCTGATGATGCCCGTGAAGAATGCCGCCCCGTCGTCTCCCTGCACCACGCGGACCTGTTCCGCCAGGAACGGCTGTTCGATCCGGCGCGAAATGCCCATCAGCAGGAACATCACCAGCAGCCAGATCACCGCCGGCGTTGCCAGTTCGCGGAATTTGTATTTCGGCGCGCTCTTTTTCCCTTTAGAGTCCGTCCGGACCGGACGCACGAAATTTTCCCGCACGAAAATATGGACCAGCAAACCGCTGATGAGATAGATGAAGCCGCAGGTCAGGAACGCGACCTTGTAATTGTCATGCGTATAATGCACGATGAGGCCGCCGGCGAGGTAGCCGAGCATGTTCCCGCTCCAGGTGGACGTGCTCAAGGTTCCCAGCACGAAACCGTGCTTGTCGCTCGGCGTGGTGCTGACCAGCAGGGTCTGCGCCGGATTGACCGTGCCCGAGAAGAACGAGCAGAAGAACCGGATCGTGATCAGCACCCACACGTTCGGTGCGAACGCCAGCATCGGATAGAAGACCGCCGCCCCGTAACTGGCACGCAGCAGCATGATCTTGCGTCCGAAACGGTCCGCCAGAATGCCCCAGACCGTTGTCGCCACGCAGAGACTGATCATCCCGGCGAAATAATAGGCGGAGACAAACACCCCGCGGACGCTGTCGTCCGTGATATGCAGCGTATTGCGCATCAGCAGCGGGATGAACGGCATGCAGCAGCCGAACCCCACCATCGCCAGAAATTGCGAGATCCCCACGAACACCAGATTCTTTTTCCAGTTGACAGCCAGTCTCGGAACGTCTTCCATTTCTTCAGTATTTCTCCCGTCATTCAGTTAACTCTATCTTGATAATATATCCTGAAAAACGGAAAACGCAAATCGGATTCCCGGATATTCGGCAGAACCTTACCATTTGGGAAACAGGATGTCATGGAGAGTATGCGGCCGACGTGAACGATGCCGTGCTCCGAGCATTCAGCCTATCCGGAAACGATTTTCTCCGCTGCCGCGGTCCGCAGATCCGGCAGGTCCAGAAATTCCAGAATTCCCGGGATCATACAGGACATCGGGGCCTTGTCCGCTTCCGGATAGACCTCAACTATCATGTTTTCCCAGGAGTCCGGACTGTCGATCAGACGGATTTCCCGTATTTTGTCGGACAGCACAGATGCGATCAGCGCGGGGATGCAGCCGGTTCCGTGTCCTTCCAGACAGATATTTTCCGAATGGAGGGACAGCAGTTCGACCGCACAGAGAATGTCTTTGACTTTGCCGCCGAGATAACTCTTTCCGAACATATTCGCCAGACTCGCATAATGCAGACCGTTTCCGAAATAGGTGCGCGAGAAAACGGCATTGGCGGAATCCGGCAGACAGGCGCCGGAGCCCCGGGTATCCAGCGCATAAAGATCGGCATTTCCGTTCCGGCATCCGCCGATTTCGGAAACGGCGTCTTTATGCGGAATGCAGAGCAGAATCCGTTTTGCATCCGGAATATGGTTTCTCCTCGGAACGGCGGAAAACAGAATGCTCATGACCCGTCCGGGTTCCGTTTCCAGACCGAATCTGGAATAGGTTTTCCCGGTTTCCTGAATATCGATCCCGCGCAGGATCCGGTGATGCGGCACAAACGGCGCATCCATTCCCATTTTTTCGGTCAGGATCCGGCGCATTTCCTGCAGTGAAAGCGGTTTGCGGGCAGCTTTCAGTTCCGCCGTTCTGGTCAGTATCAGATCATGCAGACTGCGTTCTCCGGGCAGCCCGGCCACTCTTCCCGCCGGGGCGGCGAACGTTTCTTTTACCTCGGGCAGCCGGATCGTTCCTTCCGTTCGGGATGGATTCGCGATTCCCGCCCGACGGCAGAAGAAATCATACGCCGCTTCCCGAAGATGGACCGTCAGCCCGTGATTCGTCGGACCGATGCACAGTTCGATCCGGTCTTCGCAGCCCAGCAGCCGATACAGGTTTTTGAGTTCGTCCCGGACTTCTTCCGTGCCGCGGGGATCGAAAAAGTCGTTGGCCTGTCCCAGCAGGAGATACGGTTTCGGAGCGCCAGCGATCAGAAAATCCGCAATTTCCAACCCGTATTTCAGCGAATTCGGCGGCCGCTGCTCGTTGTCGGCCGGCAGTTCGTTTTCCACATTGTGTTCCAATGTGGTGATGAAACAGCCGGGCGCCGCCGCATAGATCCGGTCATCCACTGCGGCCAGCCAGGTCGAAAGCGTTCCCCCGCCCGAATTGCCGAGCACTCCGATTCGGGCCGGATCGATTTCCGGACGGGTCAGCAGGTAGTCCACTCCCCGGATCGCGTCATACGTGCGCCAGGAGCCGAACCATTCGCCGTTCAGCAGCAT
>JAZUCR010000442.1:0-5589 GCA_045639225.1 Victivallales bacterium | reverse complement strand
CGGTATTTTTTACCGGACAGTAGTGATTTGAAATATGAGTTTGCTGCGGTCATTTTCTTCATCTTGTCTTCCTTTCTGTGATTGTTGGATTACTTTCAAAAGTTTCTGCGAAGCCCCGGTTTTCAGAAATGCACCAGCGTCGAAACATCCACCGGCTGACCTGTAGCGATGGACTTGTTGGCGGCGATCCCGATCAGGATCGATCTTGCGCCGTCCACATAATCGGCGGCCAGTCCCAGCGGGTCTTTTTTGACACCCTGGAAAACATGTCTCAGCAGCAGAACGTCGCCTCCGCCGTGGTCGGCATCGGCGGCGACTTCCGGATAATCGATCACATACGGCTTGCCCCAATGCGGCTGGAAGATGATCTCCGGCAGCAGTTTCGCACGCTCGGTCTTCAGCGGATGCGCTCCGGGGAAATCGACCTTGACATCCTTGCCGTCGGCACTGGAGGACGAGACTTCCACCACATTGAATTCCAAGCGGCCTTTGGTGCCGTTGAAGCAGACCCGGTAGCCTTCCCACGGCGCGTGGGCGTTCAGGGAATAGGTCAGGATCGCCTTGTTTTTGTAGCGGACGATCACGCCCATGTTGTCCTCGATGCTGATGCCGTCGCCGAATACGCTTTTATCGCGGTAATACTGATCTTCGACTTCGGAATCGAAATAGATCGCCTGATAGATCTTCGCCCAGTAGGGATCATCGGGGAGTTTGAAGCGGAACGGGTCTTTAGCTGCGATCTTGCTGCCGCGGCAGCGGAAATAGAAGTCGGTCACTCCGCGGTTTTCGGCATTCTCCTTGCCGTAGAACCGCAGCGCACCCATGGAAAAAACTGTTTCCGGCTGCGAATCGATCCACCAGTTGACCAGATCGAAGTGATGCGTCGCCTTGTGGACCAGCAGCCCGCCGCTGTTGTTTTTGCAGCGGTGCCAGCGGCGGAAGTAATCCGCGCCGTGGCAGGTGTTCAGCATCCATTCGAAATGAACGCTGGTGATATCGCCGACCAGCCCGCTTTTGATGATCTCCTTGATCTTGGTGTTGCGCGGAGAATAGCGGTAGTTGAAAGTCACCGTGACATGTCGGCCGGTGCGTTTCTGCGTGTCGATGATCTGCTGGCACTTTTCGGCGTCCATGGTCATCGGTTTTTCGGTGATGACATCGCAGCCGAGTTCCATGGCGCGGCAGATGTATTTGTGGTGGGTCCGGTCCATCGAGGTCACAATGACTTTGTCCGGCTTGATCTCGGCGATCATTTTGTCGAAATCGCAGGCTTTGTAAGTCGGCAGCGGTTTGTGCTTGTACTGTTCCTTGAAAAACTTGTTCCAGAAATCCATCCGGTGCTGATTGGTGTCGCACAACGCGCAGAGTTCGCCGTCTTTGGCATGTTCTTTCATGAGCGCGGTGGTGTACATCCACGACCGCTGTCCGGTTCCGACCTGGACGTAACGCAGTTTCTTTTTCATGATTGCTCCTATTTTTGAGATTTCGGTTTTTTCAATTTGGCGGAATGATGTTTCCCGTCTGTATAGTTCGTTATGAAACGATCCGTGCTTTCCCGTCCGAAAATCGTATATGGCGTATGGATGACCGGTTTGGTCTCAGCATCTTCCCAGCGGGAATGGTCCGTCAGCACATCCACGGCGATCCGTCCGACGCGCTGATAGCCGAAATCCACCGTGGAAAGCGACGGTCTGAGCAGCGCTGCTCCGTGTCCGCCGTCAAAGCTCATGACGGCAATATCTTTCGGGATATTCAGGCCGTGCTCTTTCGCAAACTGATAGATCAGGCGGGCGTAGGGGACTTTGTAACTGTAAAAAGCCGTCGGCGGTTCGGCCGAGTTCAGCAGTGCGGAAACCGCTTCCGAAATATGACTGTCGGTTTCCGGAAACAGGAAGAGGCTCCGGTCATTCGGACAATATTTCCCCGTGACCGTCCTGAATTGCTCGAAACTGCAGTTGAAACGCCGTTCGATGATGTCGATATCGTTCAGCAGGAAAGCGATCCGGCGGTGTCCGAACCGGAGCAGATATTTCAGACCGTCGAACCAGGCGTTGCAGGCATCGAATAAAACGGTGGCCTGTCCGGTGATCAGCGGATCGCCTTCGAATGCCATGGCGTTCACCACCGGCAGTCCGCAGTGGTTCAGGACTTCAAGCAGCTTTTCTTCCCCGTAAAAATTGCATCCGGTCTGGATCACGCCCATATACCGGTCGCCGAGGAATCTTTCATCGGTGAAGTAATCATAGCTGACGGTGTCGATTTCCATGCCGAGTTCGGCACAGCGGGCCGAGGCGCCGGAGATCATCTGCAGCAGCGGAGTGTCCGGCAGATCGTCCAGCGGATTCAGCACGACCAGCAGTTTCGGACGCGGTTTCGCGGCAAAATTCACCACGGTCCCGAGCTGGCGCGAACGGGAGATGACCCCTTCCTTTTCCAGCCGCGACAAGGCGGCGCGCAAGGTGACGCGGGACACTCCCAGCTGCCGGCTCAGTTCGAATTCTCCCGGCAAACGGCTGCCCGGCGTCATATCTCCCGCGAATATCATATCGCAGAGCCGCTGATAAACGATTTCCTTCAACAATTCCATGAGACAAACGTCCTGAAAGTTTTTTGCCGCTTTGATATAGTATAAAGAATACATCAATGAATGTCAATATAATACATCGAAAAAAATCACAATTTTTCTGCGGCAGCGTATCGCGTCAGTGGAACTGGGGAGATGGTCTGTCCGGAATCCGCGAACTTTTATTACAGAGAATACAGAGCATACGGAGTGCCGCGGGAGCCCATGTCGAACCCCGGGAAACCAGGATTTTCATTCTGATTTTCCATCCAGGTGCAGCTCCTGTCTTGCGCGTCCTCCGTATTCTCCGTTCTCTCCGTATTCTCCGTTTCTGTTCGCGAACAGATCTTTTCACCCACCCAACGCCAGTGACGTCATACGCGGCAGCATGTTCCCCGTTTTCGACAATCCGCTGATTCATTGCGGAAAATGACGAAAGTGGCTTGCATTTGCCGGTTCTGTCATTATATTATTCCAGCTAAACCAAGGAGTATGACATCATGATCGAACAGAAACATCTTCCCATACGCCGGGTCACGGAAGGCCCCAAGCATCATTTCTTCGGCTACTTCGACAAGTTTCCGTGGGACAAATCCGGCCGTTATCTGCTGTCGCAGGAAACCGATTTCACCGCCCGGCAGCCGGTCCCCGGCGAAAAAGCCGTCCTCGGCATGATCGATCTGCAGGACAACAACAAATTCATCCCGGTCGCCGAAACCGATGCCTGGTGCTGGCAGCAGGGATGCATGTTCCAATGGCTCAACGACGCCGACACCAAAGTCATCTACAACGACCGCGAAGGCGATCATTTCGTCGCCCGCATCCTGGATGTCAAAACCGGCGAAAAACAGACCATCTGCCGCCCGATCTATTGTCTGGGTCCCGACGGACGCTGGGCGCTCAGCCTCAATTTCTCCCGTCTCGACCGTGAACGTCCCGGTTACGGCTATCCCGGCGCGTTCGATAAAAACGAAAAAGTTTTCGCGCCCGAGGATGAAGGTGTCTGGCTGGTCGACCTCAAGAACAATACTTCGAAACTCGCGGTCAGCGTGGCGCAGGTCACGGAACGGTATTTCCGGTCCGACATGGAAAACACGCCCGGCTGGTTCAACCACATGCTGTTCAGTCCGGACAGCAAACGGATCGCGTTTTTCCACCGCTGGCGGCTCTGGAACAAAGACGGCACCCCCGGCTGGCATATCACCCACATGTTCACCGCCAACCGCGACGGTTCCGGCCTGTGGCCGCTGAACCTGGAACTGATGAGCAGTCATTACACCTGGACCGACAACAACCACATCATCAATTTCTCGAACCGCTATACCCACGGCTGGCAGTATTATCTTTATACCGATCAGACGCACAAAACCGAGCTGATCGCGAAGGATGTCTTCCCCGGCGACGGACATTGTTCCTATTCGCCCGACGGCAAATGGATGCTGACCGATTCCTATCCGCTGGACGACCAGTGCCGCAAGCTGTTCCTGTATGATCTGGCGAAACAGAAAGCGTATGAGATCGGCAGTTTCTACGCCGATCCGGACTATCCGATCCCGACCCGCTGCGACCTGCATCCGAACTGGTCGCGCGACGGCCGCGAAGTCTGCATCGATTCGATCCACGAAGGCTCCCGTCAGATCTACATTCTGGATGTGACTCCGCTCACTGAAGCCTGATCCAGTCGAAGGATCCGTATTTCAGCCGGAAAAACGCGCCAGTTTACGGTTGACTCCGCCGTCGATGACGATGGTTTCCCCGTGGATGAATCCTGCTTTGTCCGAGGCCAGAAAGACCGCCAGTTCACCCACATCTTCCGGCAAGCCGAGCCGGCGGACGGGTATTCCCGCAGCGATCTCTTTTTCATCGAAATCGGAGCGCGAAATCATGCGTTCCACCGCAATGTATCCCGGCGCGATCGTGTTCACCCGGATCCCCCGCGGACCCGCCTCGAGAGCGAGCGCGCCGGTCATCGAATGGATCGCCCCTTTGCTCGTCGCATACAGGATCCGGCCCTTGACCGTGGTGTTCATCTGGACCGAACCGAGGTTGATGATACTGCCGCCGGGCTGCATCAGATCCAGTTCGCGCAGACAGCAGAACAGCGTGCCTTTGATGTTCATATCAGTCAATTTGTAATACAGCGCTTCATCGATGTCCTCAGTCGCGACCGAGCCCGGATCCCAGCCTGCGTTGTTGACCGCCGCATCCAGATTGCCGAACTGCTCTTTGATCGTTACAAACATGGCTTCCAGTTCGTCCATCTTCGAGAGGTCGGCACGGTATGCGACTGCGTCCGTCCCGAGCCTTTTTATTTCGTCCAGCAGGGATTGTGCTTCTTCCGGATTCGAACGGTAGTGCAGGAAGAGTTTTGCCCCGGCGCGGGCGAAGGCCAGGGCGATTCCACGTCCGATTCCTTTGCCCGCTCCGGTGATCAGGACTTTTTTCCCTTTCATTTCTCGAACTCGGTTTCGATCATGCGGTAAAGTTTTTCGAACAGCTCATCGTAGACCGGATCGCTGACAAAAGCCGGCTTGCGGCAGTAATCCGACTTGACCAGCCCGCGTTTTTTCAGAATGCGTTTTTCGAAATAAATGATCATTTCCACATTCTGCCGGATATGATTGAGCAGGGAATTGAGCTTGTCATGGACCCGCTGCGCTTCCGCCTCGTTGCCGGCGAGCAGGGCATCCCAGATCTTCCGGTAGACGTCCGGCATGGACGGCCCCGGCATCACGCCGTAAGCGCCGCGCTTGAATCCTTCGATCATCTGGAATCCCGCATTGCCCACAAAGATCCGGCGGTCCGGCGGCAGCAGTTTATTCAGCGTGGAAACATACGCTCCCGGCGGTTTGCATTCGATTTTGAAATACATCAGATTGCGGTGTTTTTCCGCGAGTTTCGCCAGCGTGTCCGGCGGAATAGCCACGCCGGTCTGGTCCGGCGCATACTGGATCATCAACGGCATTTTCACCGCCTCACACAGCGCGTCCAGATGTTCGAACAGCATCGCGCCTGCCGGTTTCAGG
>JAZUCR010000441.1:0-21402 GCA_045639225.1 Victivallales bacterium | reverse complement strand
CAGCAGAGCGGCTTTTTCCGGAGCGATGGAAAGGATCGCGGACAGCTGTTCCACAACCTGCGCCTTCTTCTCTTCGAAAGACTCTTCGACGGACTCATCTGTGATGATATTGATATTCCAGCCGATCAGTTTCTGAGCCAGACGGATATTCTGGGCTTTCTTGCCGAAAGCCAGACGGGAATTCTCCTGATCCGCATGGATGTTCAGCATGCGGTGTTCTTCATCCATTTCGATACTGGTGAGCTTGGCGGGATGCAGCGCATTGGCCGCGTAAACCTTGATATCTTCGTCATAGCGGATGATATCGACCCGTTCATTGCCCAGTTCGGCGGTGATATTGCGGACTCTCATGCCGCGCATGCCGACGCAGGCGCCGACGGGGTCGACCCGGGGATCATTGCTCCGAACCGCGATTTTGGTCCGCATTCCGGCTTCCCGGGCCAGTCCGGCGATCTCCACCACCCCGTCATGGATCTCGGAAACTTCCCGTTCGAAGAGTTTTCTGACGAAATCCGGATTGGAGCGGGACAGGATCAGACTCGGTCCGCTGGCTTCGATATCGACTTTGATCAGCAGCGCGTTGATGCGGTCGCCGATCATATAGACTTCGCCGGGCACCTTATCTTTTTCCTTGGCGCCGATAATGCCTTCCGCTTTCTGCAGATCCACGATGATCGAACCGGCTTCGATCCGTTTGACCGTCCCGTTGACGATCTCGCCGATCTTATCCTGGAATTCGTCCTTGACGATTTCACGTTCGGCTTTTTTAAGTTTCTGGGCAATCGCCTGACGGCAGCTGGTAACCGCGATGCGGCCGAAATCCTTCGGCGTCACTTCCCAGTCGATCTCATCGCCGACCTGGACATCGGGAAATACCGTCCGGGCTTTTTCGATCGTGATCTGATCGTTGTTCGGGAAAGAATCGACGACTTTCAGTTTCGCCCAGGCCCGGATCTGACCGGTTTTCCGATCCAGTTTCACCTCCAGCTTCGAGGCCGGATGAATGCTTTTCCGGGAAGCTGCGGCAATGGCACTCTCCACAGCTGCCACCAGCTGATCTTTGCTGATCCCGCGTTCCTGCTCAATATAGTCCAACATCGCCAGAAGTTCGTTGTTCATTCCCTGCCTCCTAACTTCTTTCCTGGTTATTTTTTCCGTCATCAAATGTCTGACCGATTCCGCAGACAGACACGAAAAACCCTGCCATTTCCGTCAAAATTTACGGAAAAAGCACCTTTGAACCTGTACTTTACCCCGTTATCCGGATTGTTCAAGTCATTTTTGCCGGAAATAGTGAAAAAATATGATAGTTTTTTTAAAATATACTAAAAAAAGCCGGGGAACCGCTGCCGGCAGCAGGAAAGCATCAAAGTTTTTTCAGATCCATTTATCCTTGCTGATGTCAGCGGATGGTCAGTAAAATGATCGAATGAGGCGGCAGCACATTACGAAAGCTGACCGGGGCGAAATCGAAGGCCGCATCGGTGAGTCGGCAGGAAGCGATGGTTTTTCCGCCGAGATCAAGTTCAAGCGGACATTCCTGCAAGGAACCGGTCGAAAGACTTGATGAAGGTTTCCTGAACCTCGTTGCCCTGATGTTCCGGATGGAGCAGCCGGTAAAAACCGCAGGCCGCGTATCCGCCGACCTTAAGCTCGGGAAATTCGGCCCATGATCGGCGGCTGGCCGATGGCGTGGACCGGTTTCATGGCCCGGACCGGTTTGGAAAAATCGACTGAAATCTTCGTTATTTTCATACTTCCCGAGAGGAAACACCCGGCGCGGATTCAGTCTTTCTGTTCCTGCAGAGAAAGTTTATGGATGACCACAACGCCTTCCTTGCGGACAAATCCTTCGAAGTAGAAATAGATTTCGTCGGCGATCATCCCCGTGCAGTCCAGCGTGCCGCCGAAGCTCTTGGTGCCGTCATCGCTTTTCACCAGTGCCTTTTCATTCAGCCAGCAGGCTTTCTGGAACGATTTTTTCCCTTTGTTTTTAGCAATGATGGAAACATTCGCCGCTGCGGTATTGCCGCTGACCTTGCCGGAAAACTGCAGGACCCCGGCCGGCGCCTTTACCCGCTGACGGACCACGGCAACCAGAGATTTTCCCCGGCGCACAGCCGTGATCCCGTCCTCCGTTTTTTTGCCCGTCACCACCAGCATCCGGCTTACCGGACCCAAAAGTTCTCCGGGAGCGGCGGGATCTTCTCCATGCACGGCCATCATTCCGGAAAATCCGACGGCCGCAGCCATCAAACCGGCAAGAATGTTTTTTCTCATTTTTTCACTCCTTTTCGATTGGTTGTTATCGGTTTATTCCAGCACGAACTGACCGTAAAGCGAAGGATCGTTTCCCCTGGTAATCCCGGGGAAGCAATTCATGTAATAATCCCAGCGGGTATTGGAATCATCGTCGAATACCACCGCCGCGAAACCGAAGACCCGTTTTTCCTCATAACTGATCCCCAGCGAAGAAAGCGGGATTTTCAGTTCATAATACGTTGTCTTATCCTCTTCGGACCGTCTGGCCGTGTATTCCGATTTCCCGAAAAGATCCCGGTCGGGACCGTAATAGAAAAGCGGCGAGGGTTTACCGTCCGCCAGGGCCAAGGCGATATTCGTATCGTCGGGCCGTCTCTTGTCCTTGGCCAGACCGGCCGTATTGGTGAGCGGATCCCAGGAGATCTGCAGGTGATCGCCGGACGCAACCCGGGGTCCTTTATACTTGTTGCAGTGGAAATCGTCTTTTACTGCGGCAAAGAGGTACAGATATTTGCCGTCATGGCCGAGATTCAATTTGACGGAAAGGTCTTTTTCGCCATACCAGGAAAAGACATCGATCGGGTAGATCAGATCCTTGGTCGCAAAGGAAAGCGCCGGGTATCCCTGCCATTTTTCTGCCGCCGCATCGACGGGGAAAGCGTTTTTCAGGCGGGGAATCTTATGGATCCGGGGCAATTCAAAAGCCAGCGGGATCTTTCTGCCCAGTTCCGGATATTCCAGTTCGATTTCGATCTTCTTCTGCGCCGCGGTCACCGGCAGATTCACGATCACCTTTCCGTCCGCCGGCACGATCTGTTCATAAGTCTTTCCCTGATACCGGAACAGACAGCGGACCGGATCGTTTTTCAAGCGGGAGCTCAGATACAGTTTCACGGTGGAAACATTCCGCATCCGGAAATCCGCCTGGAGCGGGTTGGAACTGATCAGTTTCATCGCCCGGACAGTCTTTTGCAGCTGACCGTAACTGGCGGCGGAGAAGAGCACGGGGGAATACTGCACTTTCATGCGGGTCATCCCCTTGTCTGCCGGGAAGACCATTTTTCTGCCGTAAATATCGGTAAAATCTTTAACTCCGGTAATGATCTCCGGGATGTTTTCCGGATTGCAGGTGAAAATCGCACCTCCGGCGCTTCCGTCGGTGCGTCCGAACAGGGCGATCACCACATCATCGGCAGGCATGACGAATTCCGCCTGGTCCACATTTCTCAGGAAACGGGAAATATGACAGACGGCGGCGACCGAGGCAAGCGGCTCGTTTTCCCGCCAGTTGTCGTATACGCCGCCGCCGGAAAGTCCGGTGTAATAGGCCAGCGATTTGAATCCGGCGGCCCGCCCCATCAGATTCGACTGGGCATAACAGGCGGCATATTCATTCTGGTATTTCAAATCGTTTTCATATTCCTGCTTCAGTTCATATCCGTATTCGGAAATCATGACATAATCGGCTTTGGGATCGGATTTTTTCAGAACCTTCAGCGCGGTTTTATACTGATCGATGAGCGCGGTGACCGCACCCGGGACCGGTTCGTTTTTGCCGATCCGGCGGGGATGGGTATAACTGTCCAGGCCGAAACAGTTCGCTGCGGAATCCAGTTTTTCATAGACGGCGGAACTGAAGATGAAATTGCTTCTGCAATCGACATCACAGGGACGGACTGCCGTGATTCCGGCTTTCGGATTCTGTTTCCGGACATAGTCCGCCCCGATGCGGGTGAACAGGGCGACCTGATCCGTCACCGGTCCGGTCACAAAAGGTCCGTTTATATGTTCCGGATACTTGTTTTTGTAGTAAGGATTCAAACCGAACCGGGCATCCAGTTCGCCGCCGAATTCCCAGATGTCCACATAAGGACCGAATTTTTCGGCGATCTCCTTCATGAAGCGGTGCCAGTCCGGGATGGAATTCTTTCCCGGGGCAAACCGGGCATCGGAAAGCCGATGGACTTTCTGCGCGTCGCGTTCTTCCCGGCTGTAAAGGCGTTTCGGCGGATTGATATTGATCATCAATTTCACATACAGACCGGCGGCTTTATCCTTCTTCAGCCGTTCCAGGCCCCAGAGGTCGATCCGGTCCTTCGGTGCGGCAGCGTGTTCGAACCCCTGACTGAAATTGCGCCAGCCCTGTCCCAGCCGCACCAGGACTTCGGTCGGCATATACATATTGCAGAACGCGGAATAGGGCAGCACATTCTTATCGAACGGAACCGGTTTCCGGGTGACCACAAATCTTCTGCGTGCCATGGACTCGCCGCAATGGATCTCCGCGTTATACCAGCCGGGTTCGAGCTGCCCGATTTCCGGGACGGACGTCCAGCAGCCGTCTTTATCGAACTCCGGAAGCTTTTCTTCCCGGCAGATCTCTTTGCCGCTCTGATCGGTCAGGATAAAAGTGTATTTTCCATTGTTTCCGCCCGCAAAACGGCGGAAATTCAATTTCAGTCCGGGCTTTTCGGTGTCATAAAAGATCCAGCCGGGCGCTTCATTCAGGGTGATCCCGCAGGTCACCTCGCGGCGGGGCGCATATTCGGCTGCCCGGCCGCCTTCTTCCAGCTGAAAAGCGTCGAACCAGACCGTGGAATCCTTGTCATCGACCCAATAGATCCCCACATAAGGAACCGAGTGCGTTGCCTTGAACGTGTAGGAATATCTCTGCCACTGGTCCGTGTAGGTGATCTTCCTGCTTCCCGGCGGCGGCGGCCAGTAAATCAGTCCCGAACGGGCGCAATTGATCTTCCCCCTGATCCCGCTGCGGGATCCTTTCGCATAAAAGGAAAACGTATATTCTTTCCCTTTCACCAGCGGAACGCTCTGCTTGATACTGTATTCGAAATTCGCTTTGGCCTTGATGCTGTATTTGCCGTCGAAAGCGTTTTCCGTATCCCGATGGGCACACTCCGAACCCCTTCCCCAGATCATCGAACCATAGGGTCCGTTCAGCAGAGTGGTCTCCTCCGTTTCGCCGCTGGTATCTCCCGGAATCAGGTTGGCCCCCGGCAGAGAGCTGATCATCATCACCGATAAAAACATTATCATACCCGTTTTCACTCTCTCCATCATGTTGGCTCCTCCGATTTTCCGATCCGGTTGTAAATGCAGTTTACTGGATAAAATTTTAGTCGCATCAGTATGTATTATATCCGAAAAAAGAAATTTAGCAAGGTATGATTTTAAGAATTTTCTATGATATTTTTAAAAAAACTTGTCGAAAATTAAGGTTTGCCGACAAAAAATCGGCAGGCAGGTCTATGCCCAGAAACCGGCTTGAACGGTCCTGAAAAAACGGGAAGCACGTCCGCCGGCCGGAAAATCAGTTTCTCCGGAAACTTGAAAAAATGCCCGCGACAGAGTAAATTACCATATCTGTTTTTCTTCCGGCGGCTCCTTCCGGGTTCCCGTCCGATGAAAACCGGTTCAGATATAATCGAAATTTGAAAAACCAGGAACCAGCTTATGAAAACTGTTTTGCAGGATGCCCTTCGGCAAGTCGCGTCCGAAATCATTGCCGTGCTTTCCGCGGATCCGTTTCCGGCCGCGGTCTATCCCGAATGTCTCTGTTCCGCCGTGCGGTCCTATCCGGTCCGCGGCGGCAAACGGATCCGTCCGGCGCTGGTTCTCTGGACCTGCGGCGCCCTCGGCGGCGATCTCAAAAAAGCAATCAACGCCGCTGCCGCAGTCGAGATCTACCATTCGTGGACGCTGGTCCATGACGACATCATCGACGAAGACGAAGTCCGGCGCGGTCTGCCGACCACCCATGTGGAACTGGCTTCCCATGCCGCGGCCGCGTATAAAAAGGACAAAAAAGCCTGCAGCAAATTCGGCTGCGACATGGCCATTCTCGCCGGCGACATCCAGCAGGCCTGGGCGATCGATCTGCTCATGCGTTCGGCCGATCTGGGCTGCGATCCCATGCTGGTCATGGAACTGACCCGCCGTCTCCAGAGCACGGTCAACCGCGGACTGATCTCCGGCGAGGCGCTGGATGTGGAACTGCCGATGCGCGAACTGAGCAAAGTCACCCGTGCCGAAGTCATCAAAACCATCGTCGGCAAGACCGTTTGTCTGCTGCAGTTCTGTCTTCAGGCCGGCGGCGCGATCGCCCTCGGCAGTGCCGATTTCAACCGTCCCGAACTCCGGAATCTCGCCGATTATGCCAATGCCATGGGCATCGCCTTCCAGCTGCGCGACGATTATCTGGGGATCTTCGGCGATTTCAAAACGTTCGGCAAGCCGCTCGGTTCCGATTTTCAGGAAGGCAAACCCACCCTGCTGTATCTCGATGCCATGGAGCATCTGCCGGAAACCGGTAAGAAAGAACTGCTTGCGCTGACCGGGCTGGATGAATATCCCATGGAAACCGTCCGGAAGATCCGCGCGCTGCTGCGGGATTCCGGCGCCGCTGACCGGCTCCTCAAGGAAATTTCCGATTACACCGACAAGGCATTGGTCTGTCTGAATTCCCTGCCGGACAATTCATACCGGCAGCTGCTGATCGACCTCACCGCTTACATGCTCGACCGGGAAGTGTAAAAAATAAGAACCGGCTTGCAGTGCTGCAAAGACCGGTTCCTGCCGGTCGCCCGGCTCATTCCGTCCAGAAAATCAGTCGTCGAACGGTTTCGGCTCGGTGGAGACTTTCAGTTTCTGACCGTTGTAGTAAAAATAATTCATGTTGTCGGGACGATGCTTCATATAGGTAAGGTGCCCGTCAACGGCAAGCGTATGGGCCTTGTTCCCATGCCGGTAATCGGCAAAATAATTACCTCCCCAACTAGCCAGGACCGTCCATCCGTAGAACTCCTTGGCACTGTCGGGATAGTATCCGGCGCGGGAATCGGTCATCAGCACTTTCAGGGAAGGTTTGTAAACCTCCCGGCGCCTGGTCGCCTTATCCGGATAAACATTGGCAGTTCCTTCCTTAATAAACTGGGTATGGAGAATCGACAAGGTGCAGCCATAGGAAATATAGTTGTAATACCAGTAGTTTTTCTGATTGTGAAGGTTCGGCAGCGGACGGTTGCGGAAACGACATTCCGTGAATATCTTCTGGTTGTTGACATAGCGGTTCACCAGACCATACCACAAATTATCCTGATCATTGTAATCCCCCGTCTGAGATGAGGGAAGGTAGTCGTCGTAATCATCCCCGTACATCTGGAAACCGAGGCTGATGTTTTTCATGTTGGAGATGCAGGAAGTCTTCTGTGCGGACTTCTTGGCGGCATTCAGCGCCGACAGGAGCATTCCCGCCAGAATGGCGATGATCGCGATCACCACCAGGAGCTCTATCAGCGTAAAAAATGTTTTACGCCGGAATGATGAATGATGATTCTCCTCCGCTCTGCGAGCTATTAAGGACATGGAGATGAATGATGAAAACCTGTTCATGTTCTGTTTCCTTCCTGCTGTTTCCTGCATTTTATAAGTTTCCCGATAAGCCGATTATCAGAATCGTTTATCAAATGCCGATCTCCTTTTCCTGGTCGGAATACCCGAATCCCGCAACTGATTTCACAGGAAATCCGCACCGGCAAACAGGCGGACCCGGACAGTGATTTCAATCGTCGAACGGTTTCGGCTCGGTGGAGGCTTTCTTTATCAGACCGTTGTAGTAAAAATAATTCATGTCGCCGGGACGATGCTTCATATAGGCCAGGTGCCCGTCGACGGCGATCACATGGGCCTTGCTGCCGTGTCGGTAATCGGCAAAATAAGAAGTAGTAGTGGCGCCGAACGCATTAAGAACCGTCCAGCCGGAGAATTCCTTGGTGCTGTCAGGATAGTATCCGGCACGAGAATCCATCATCAGCATTTTCAGCGACGGTTTATAAACTTCCCGTCGCTTGGTCGCCTTATCCGGATACTGATTCGAGGCATTGATCGCCTGGGTATAGAGGATCGACAAGGTGCATCCGTAGGAAATATATTTGTAATACCAGTAGTTTTTCTGGTTGTGGAGGGTCGGCAGCGGACGGTTGCGGAAGCGGCATTCCGTGAATATCTTCTGGTTGTTGACATAGCGGTTCACCAGACCATACCACAAATTATCCTGATCATTGTAATTCCCCGTCTGAGATGAGGGAAGGTAGTCGTCATAATCATCCCCGTACATCTGGAAACCGAGGCTGATGTTTTTCATGTTGGAGATACAGGAAGTCTTCTGTGCGGACTTCTTGGCGGCATTCAGCGCCGGCAGCAGCATTCCCGCCAGGATCGCGATGATCGCGATCACCACGAGGAGCTCTATCAAGGTAAAAAGCGACTTCGCCGGTTTGAAACCGTTGGTTTTCATTTTCTTCATGGTCTTGTCCTTTTGTTTCTATAGGTTATGGTAAGAATAATTGCGGATTTATTTGGCAAACTGAATGTGAACGAAGCGGTAGGAATCCTTGTCCGCAGTCAGTTTCAGCTTCTGATCCGGGGAAATCTTTTTGCCGCTGGTCAGATCGGTGATGGCAGCCGGTTTGCGCGGCAGTTCGAATTCCGCAGTTTCCGGCAGCAGACCGCCGTAGTTGCCGACCAGGAGCAGCATGTCGTCGTCCAGTGCGCGGGCCGTGACCGCGACTTTAGTGCTGCTGCACGGAACGGTGGCCAGCGGAGCCTTCAGCAGGAATTCTTCGAACGGCAGGAGCTGTCTCATGGCATTGCCGACATAGGTGTAATCCAGCGGGGATTCCAGCGAATGGAAAGCATACAGTTCGAATCCGGAGGCGCCGTTCATGAACGCTTCCAGGATCAGATGTTCGGTGGCCTGATACATGGCGCCTTCCGTGTAGGAACCGGAACCGCCGGTCAGGAACGGAACCAGCTGACGCGGATTTTTCAGCGCGGTAAACGCTTTCCGCATGATAGCCTGCATCTGGCGGGGATCGCGTCCGTAATAGGACATGTGCAGCTCGTCAGTGTATTTCGGGAAGAGGTCGAATCCGCCGAGATGCGGCACGGGACCCAGACGGCAGGCATAACCCGGAGCGAACGGATTGAACACGTAATGTCCGTTGGGCGGATATTTTCTGCCTTCCAGACCCTTGATCACAGCAGCCTTGTAATTCGAAAGGAAATCCGCCTGCACCCACTGGATGAAACGTTTTGCATCCATGCCTTTCTGCTTGCGGTATTCCTGGCAGCGGCTGCAGTCCAGACTGTGGTTCATCTGGGCCGGCTGCCAGCATTCGTCCTCGAACGTGATGTAATCCGGCGGAAATTCCTTCACCGTCCGGGTGATCATTTCCAGGATCTCCTGATAATATTTGCCGCGGTAGGAGGGGCAGAAGCCGAACATGTTTTTCGGCATTCCCACGCAGCGGTAATCCGGCAGATTCCGGTATTTGTTGGTGATGTACAGGGTCGGCACCGTGAAATGACGGATGCGGAAACCCGCCTTCTTCGCCGCGTCATACAGCTCTCTGGCTTTGGGCTGGTCCAGCGAATTCGGCATCAGGAAAAGAACATCGCCCAGACCGAGACGTTTCGCACTGTTCAGGAAATCCGGCCAGCCAAGCTCGTAATCCGTGCGGGCGTCGATCGTGGCGTTGAGCAGTTTGGACTGACGGTCCGTTTCCGGAATGGTGATGATCTTCAGCGGCAGACGGGTCACGGAATGTTTGTTCCCGTCGATATAAGTCGTGAATTCCGCATACTGATCCTTCGCAACCGGCTTGGTACCCGCCGGCGCCCGGAAATAGAACGGACCGAGCTTGAAGGACTTGCACATCTGAATAAAACGTTCATACGGGAACGTGGTTTTGAAATGATACACGGCACGGCCGTTGGCTTTTTCCGTCTTCACATACGTCCGGACCATCCGCGGATAGGAACGCGTATCATCCGTATATTCAACCGAATCCGGCAGATCGACCGAGTAGGTGATTTTGCCTTTTTTCTCCGGATTGCGGTCGTCGATGATGAAGAAATTCGGAACATACATATTGTCCGGCACATAGAACGTGTCCATGCGGGGACGGACCCGGAGTTCTTTATGGAAAAGATCTTCCGGCGTTTTCTTGTAGGCATCGTTGAATCCGCCGACCGATTTCGGATCATCTTCCCGAATGACCGCGAGTTCGTCGCACGCCATGGTGACCCAGAAAGTCGGCTTCGGCGCCCGGATGACGACATATCGCGCGTCCGCGGCAACCTGCAGTTCGAACGGATAAACATACGGAATACCGGACGTGTCATTGGATTCTTTCAGGAAATAATGGGTTTTCCAGTTGCACAGATCATATTCCGATTCGTTCAGCTTCATCATCGAAGCAGTCTGATAAAAATTCTTGCCGTCTTTGCTGACATAAGCCTGCAGTTCGTAGGGGAATTTGATATTGCCGTCCGGGAGACGTCCGCCGCAAATGCGGATGACCGCTTTTTTCACATGCTGGACGGAACCGAGATCGACGATGATATTCAAGCCGTTGAGGGCATTGAACCAGGCGACCGCCATCGGGTCGAACCAGAGCTGGTCGCGCATCTGGTTGAATTTGCCGTCCACCAGGTCGGTGGCGTCGGTATCGCCCTTTTTCGTCATCTTCCAGTTCGGTTCGGGATCGAAAGTCACTTTTTTGCCGCGGGCGAGATTGTAGCCTTTGGTCCGTTCGTGCCACAGCTTCAGGTTGTGGCTGGGAAGCAGATATTTTTCCGAATCCGCCAGCTTGGTGATCCGGACCGATGCAAACATCATGGTATCGCCGCCGGTCACGGAAATATACGGCCGGATCTGTTTGGTTTCCGGCTTGCGCACGTTGAAGAAGAACTGCCGCTGATCCCACGTATCGGTATCGACCGGGGTGGTCAGCGCATGATATTCGGTCATCTTCCGGCCGTCTTCGCCATACCCGTAAAGACCGCAGCGCAGTTTCCCTTTACCCTTGTAGATGATCTGCAGCCGGAAACGGCTGTCCTGATTGGCCTCGAAAGGCTTGGCCGTATAAATCTCGACATTCTTGCCCAGCGATTTCAGCTGCAGCACTTTGCTGAGCTTTTCGAACTTGAGGTCGACCAGTTCGACGGTCCCGAACGGCTCATAACTTTTCGTCCGGTTGTTCAGCCAGTCGGCCGTCACTATGGACGGCTTGGTTCCCGGTTCGCCGCAGAAGTCCAGGTTCACGGTCTGGGCCGCTCCGGTAAATACGAAACCGAGCAGCACTGTCAGCATCAATACGATCTTTTTCATGCTTTTTTTCCTTCTATGTTAGGTTTTGTCAAGTGACAATTGCCTTTTTTTGCCACTTTTTTCGTTTTTTTTCACGATTGAGAGTGTTTTTTTAGAAGGACGGAAGAAAAATCCAAATCTGCCGCCCATCTAAAATCCATCTCAAACAAGTTTTTTCTATTTTCTTTTTCTTCTCTTTTTTTGAACATTTCACGTCCGCTCGGGCTGCCGAAAAACGGTCCCAACCTTCTATCGACCCGAAAGATCTTTTCATTCTTCCGTTGATAATCTATCGCATGCGTTTCCGTGAACTCAGGTTCTCAAGCTTTAAAAGTCGGATGCTTCACTGCAACCAGGAAGTATCGGGGGAGATGACCTTATGTTCAATATGTTTTTTTGTTTTTTTCTCCTTCAGAAAACAGTGAATTTCTCAACCTTTCGAGCGGCTGCTGTCAGCCAAGGAAAAAACGAGTTCGTTTCACCGTAAATCATCCTTCCGTTATCGGGTTGTTCATAATTGCACCTTCGATCGGTTCGCCTTTGATGACGTATCGCCACAGCGCGACCAGAAGCTGCCGCGTCAGCGCCACGATGGCCATTCTCCTGATACGGCCCTTCTGATCCAATCTGGCCTGCCATTTCTTTACCAGATGACTTTCTTTTTGCCAGCGGACCCAAAGCCAGCCGAGCTCAATGGCTTTCTTTCGAAGACTCTTCCGCCCTGCCTTGCTGATGCCCTGTTCCCGGTTGATGGTTCCGCTGGAGAACGGACACGGCGTCATGCCGAAGAACGCAGAAAACTTTTTTGCATTGCCGAACCGTCCCCAATCCGGGACTTCCCAGGCCAGGCATCTGGCAATATCCGGGCCGATCGCTTTGAACTGTTTCAGTTTTCTGACCGTTTCATGTGTTTTGTCCCCGTTTCCCGGTTTCTCCGAGTTGTTTTCATCTTTCTTTTCCTGCTGCTGGATCAGTTGATCCCAGGTATCCGCTTCCTTTTCAAATAATTCCAGCTCGGCTATCAGATTGTTCAGGCGCAACAGTAAAAACGGCGGCTGCTCTTTCCAGACGGGATCTTTCGACCATTCCAACAGTTGTTTCTGCCAGTTCCCGCTGGTCCGGTGGATTCTGGGATATTTCAGCGGTGTTCGCTCTATCAAGGCAAGAATCTGGGCATTCGTCCGGTTGATGCAGACGCTTAAACGCACCAGTTCGCGTTCCGCATCCCGACGGCTTTCCTCTTCCACCGTCGGAACATAAACTTCCGGCAGACCGGAGTCCGGATCCAGACTGCTCAAAAATTTCGCGTCCAGCTTATCTGTCTTTATTACTTTCCCGCACATGATCACCTTCAATTTGTTGATCGGCAGGATATGGACTTTCGCTCCCAGCGACATCAAAATCCGTGCCGGCGAGAATCCATATCTTCCCGCTTCGTAAAACACATCCACTGCATACCCTTGTTTCACATACTCCCGAATCAGATCATAAAAACGGTCTTCTTTCCGTTTCCCGTCCCGGTCTTTCAAGCCGTAATAATGGTCTCGGTTCATCCGGCAGTCGTGGATTGCCGTCGCCCACAGACTTCCTCCCATGTCAATTCCAATAATAACTCGGTTTACAACTTGACTTTTTACGGTTTCTGTGATAACTTGTTTTCCCATTCTGGACTCCTTTCAAGGTTGTTTTTGGGGTAAAAAACAATTATACTTGACTTGGAGTCCTTTTTCAATCACCTTTCCTTTGATTTCGCTCCGTTACCTATACATGATAGCTTTTATTTTATGGATTGAATATAAGTTGCATCAGTATATATTATATCCGAAAAAAGGAATTTAGCAAGGTATGATTTTAAGAATTTTCTATGATATTTTTAAAAAAACTTGTCGAAAATTAAGGTTTTCGCCGGATTTAAGATCCGGCAAAGGATGTCCGGGCCTGCTCAGGGAGCCAAAACCTTGCCCCAGATATCGGGATTTCTCCAGTTGCCGCGCTTGGCTCGCGTGCTCCAGGTCGAGAATTCATTTCCCGTTTTATTCCGGCGGCCACGCGTCAGATTGAGCCGGAATTCATTCCCCGGCAAGGGCAGTTCGACCGTGACCGTTCTGCCGCGGGAATTCGGGACGGTCCGGCAGCTGAAATCCTTGGCCGGACGCAGAAAATCACCGCGGGCTGTCGATTCATAATGACAATATCTGCCCCTGGCATTGATGATGTACTGATGCAGTTTCCCGCCATGGAAGAAAAACAGTTCCACATCGTCGTCCTGCCACAATTCGCCGTCTCCGGTCGGACGATCCGAACAGAGAACGGTCTCCGGTTCCGGCTCATCGCAGCTGATTTCCAGCTCCAGCCTGCCGCCGTTCCGCCGGATGCGGAATGTGGTCCGGACTGCGGCAGGACGGGGTTTTTCCGCCGAAACCAGGGTCTGGACCGGACTCCATTCCGTCCCGCTGAGCCGGATCTCCGGCAGATCGGGCAGGATCGTAGCTTCACTGCGTTCGGCTTTCATGTCATCGACGATATAAGTCTGCACCAGTCCGATCCGGCGGAGATATTCCGGATTTCCGGCAGCCAGACGCCGGGCTTCGGCCAGCAGCTTGTCGATCCCGGCAACCTCTTTATCCGTATAGATCTGAGTCCACAGGACTTTGCGGAGCTTTTCCCCGGATGCGGCCACGCCGACGGTCTCCCGGATTCCGCCTTTTCCGCCTTTGGCTTTCACCACATACTGCCGATAGTTCCGCTCGAACCGGTCATAGAGTTTCCGCATGACCCCGGCCGCCGGACCATACATGGTGCGGAAATAGAGCTCGAATTCCCTTTCGGCATCCCGGAAAGGATCCCACAGGAAACGGCTCATCAGGAAGACATCCGCGGTCCGCGAAGTGAAACTGGCGGATACGATCTCATGATTCACGCCGAGAGTGAAGGGACAGACTTTCTGCAGATATTCCCGCTGCATCATCGGATAAATATCCGGGATCCCGGGCACTTTGCGGCCGAATGCTTCGACCTGATACGTCCGCAGAACGATCCGGTCCCTGCCGATCGCCTGCCGCCATTTTTCCAGCAGCTCGAATTCCGGACGGTTCCGTTCTTCCAGGGGAAGTTCGCCCGCTCCGACGGGACAAATGGACACCGCCACGTTGTCCGGGATCTTCAACGATTCCGGAAATCCGTGCTTCGGCGGATAGACCAGCGACACGATCCGTTTGCCGGGATGCCGGACCCGGATCCTTTCCGCGACCCGGCAGATTACCTGCCACATCAGCTCCGTATCGTCCCCGTATTTCGACGGATATTTTTTCCGGAATGCCGCACAGCGGGCACAGTCGCAGCTGCCGTTGTTGTTGGCCTGGTTGTCCGCAGGTTCGATCACAAACTGTTCGCGATACTGCTGCCCCGGCCAGTATTTCAGATGCGGGAATCCGGCATCGGCCGGTTTTTTTCCCGAAAACCACGCATCCGCACAGCGGTACCACGCTTCTTCCACCGCCGGATCGGTCCAGCATAAAAACGATTGGTTCCGCTTCCCGTTTTTGAATTGAAAACGCTCCGGATGGTCCTTCCACCAGATCCGCGGGAAATCCATGTAATACTGGGCATGGCTGCCCGGATACACCGAACGGCCCCGCAACCGCAGACGCATCATCCAGATATAGTAATCGTCATCCGACGCGGAATACTCTTTGGAATCCGGATAGGCGCGGCCCAGTTTCCAGTTGGGAAAGGCTTCCCGGTCCGGATATACCGGTTCATATTTGCGAAGTCCGTCGGCGACCCGGATCATCGCCTTGCGGGGAACGGATTCGAATTTCGCTCCCGGTGCAGGCCAGCAGACTCCCTGCTGCTCCAGCAGTTCGTAAACGCCGTAAAGAGTTCCCTTCAAACGATTGGTGTAGAACATCCCAAAATAATCCAGCTTGCCGTTTTCCGCACTGTCTTTCCCGCAGATGAAAACATCCTGTCCCCTCGCCCCGAGGTAAAATCCGTCATATTTCAGTTCCGAAACGTTGACGCCGGCTTGCCGGGCGGCGGCACTGTCCCCCAGATGGATCGTCACCCGTCCTGCGGACGGCTGCTTCACGATCCGGAATTCCCCGCCGGTCATTTTCCGGAGATGAACCGCGAGCTCATCCGCCGCATAATGGACCGTCACCGGCGATCCGGGAGCAGCAACGATATCGGCATCCTGAAAATCCAATGCAAAAAGCACGGTGCAGAAGGCCAGCAGGACAATGGTTGACAGCAGTTTCATGGTCGGATCTCCTTGGTTGATGCGGTGTTATTGCTGATTTTCTTTTTCGAGGGCGGCGAGCTTCTTTTCCAGCCAGGAATAATCGACCTTGTAACGGATCAGTTTCGCCTGTTTCAGCGCTGCCCGGCAATAGATCAGGGCGCCGGCCTTGTCCCCCTGTTTTTTCAGCAGATCGGACAGGTCGGCATTCACGGACATCAGCAGCGCCGGATGGGCATGGTTTTCCAGCCGGGCCATTTTCCAGGCGTCGACCGCGTCATCGTATTTTTTCCGGATCGCCAGAAACAAGCCCAGCTGATAATAAGTCCGCGCCCGGGTGGTGGGGTCTTTGCTCGGCGCCAGCAGCGCACGCCGGATGATCTCTTCTCCTTTGTCCGGAGCAATGTAATACGGCTTGGCATAGAAGTTCATGAACTCACGCAGGCGCGCATCCGGAACATCCGGCAAAGCAGCTTCCAGGATCTGGACGGCTTCCGTGTGTTTTTTCTGTTTCCGCAGCTGATTCGCCTTGGTCATTACATCGTCCGTCCGGTCCGCAAATACGGCTGCCGCCAGACACAGCAGGGAAAAAACAAAAAATCTCTTTTTCATGATCAGTTTCCGATCGGGCCGGCAGCTCGAACTGCCGTGCAAATCAAAAAGTTTTTTGGTAATAATCGCTTTTATTTCATTGAATCCGGGACCCAACAGGATATATTATACTTGAGGAAAAGAAATTTCGCAAGGCATGATCTTAAGAAAAATCAATGATTTTAAAAAAACTTATCGTAAATCAAGGTATTGCAGATGGATTTTGATTTTAATGCACTGAATCTGAGAAGCGCCAAAGTCGACCGGATCCAGGTCGGTCCCGAATGGCGGACCGAGAATTTTTTTCCCGCCTGGAGAAAAATTTCCTACTCCCGGATCTATTATCCGATCAGCGGGAAAGGCACGGTAGAGGAAGGCGGACACCGGTATGAGCTCAAGCCGGGCAGGATGCTGCTGATCCCGCCGTTCGCCAATGTCCAGGTCTCCTGCCGCCGGGAATTATGCAAATACTGGATGCATTTCAATGCCTTGCTGCCGGATACGCAGACCGATATTTTCTTCCAGTACGGCCGATGCATTGAAATCGATACTTCAACCCGCAATGACTATTTCTCGATGCTGTTCGACCGCCTCATCAAAATCGAATGTCAGGATCAGCAAAGCCAGATCGACAATTATGAGTATGACGCTCTCCTGCGTCTGGTGATCGCTCCGTTCCTGCGCGTCGTCGCGGAAGCTCAGGAACAATCCGCCATGCCCAGAGCCGTCGAACTGCTCCAGTATATCGACCGCAATTACGGGAGAAAACTGACTTTGTCCGAACTCGCCGCCGTCGCCTGCATGCATCCGAACTATCTCTGCACCTGTTTTCACCGGAAAATGCACATGAGCCTTTTTGGGTATATCAACCGGGTCCGGCTCCAGCATGCCCTCGAATATTTCCGCCAGGGGAAAATGACTATCAGCGAAATTTCCGAAAAAACCGGTTTTTCCTCCATTCAGACTTTTTCCAAGAATTTCCGCAAAATCTACGGCGTGCCGCCCCGCAGCTATATCAAACTGGAATATGAAAAAAAACTCGACCTTGCCGCGAGCTTCCAGATCCGCTGGAAACAAACCTCGGAGATCTTACCGGCAAAGCAGCGCGCCCGCGGCGGCCGAAAGCAGGATCAGCATGGTTGAGGAAAGTTTGGTCTTCCACATCATCAGCAGCACGGCGGCGGCAATACCCAGTCCGCCCCACGAGATTCCGAAACCCGCCGGGATCGACGCCCTGCCCGTCTTCACCAGGTCGATCAGCGCCTCGAACGGGATCTGTGCCGTGAATACCGACATCCCCATGAACAGGAACATCGCGAAAAACACCAGCGCCAGCGAAGCCGGACGGATCCCTTTGAGCATCCCCGACACCAGCAGCGAATCCTTCCAGCGCGCGATCGAATAAAACGCCAGCGGTCCCAGCACCAGCGAGGGAAAAATCAATCCCAGACTCGCCAGCAGCGAACCCGGCACTCCGCCCTGCAGATAACCGATATACGTGGCGGCATTGATCCCGATCGGGCCCGGCGTGACCTGCGCGATCGACACCAGATTGCCGAACACTTCCATCGAGATCACCTGCCGTTTCTCCACCATTTCCGCGATCAGCATCGGCACCAGCACGAAACCGCCGCCGAAACAGATGCACCCGTATTTCGCAAAAATCAGAAAGAGAGTCCCGGGATTCATTTGGCGCCCCCCTCCGTTCCGGCGGGCAGATCCCGCATCCGGAACCACGCATAGATCACGCCGAGCGGCATCGCCCCCAGGATCACATACAGCGGTTCAACTTTCACCAGCAGCACCAGCACGAGCGCAATCCCCGCGATCGTGTATTCGAACCATGATTTCAGAACTTTTTTCGCCATCCGGAACGCGGTCATCGTCACCAGCGCGGTGACACACGCCCGCACCCCGCGGAATGCCCCCAGCAGCCACGGATTTTTCGGATCCAGATCCGGGAAAAAAATCGCGATGCACAGAATGATCAGCACCGAAGGCAGGCACACGCCGAACGCCGCCGCGAGAATGCCGCCGAAACCCGCCACCTTGCGGCCGACATAGATCGCCGAATTGCACGCGATGATCCCCGGCACGGTCTGCACCAGTCCCATCATGTCCAGCAGTTCTTCGGACGTCAGCCAGTTATTCTTTTTCGAGAAGGTCTCCTCGACCACCGGCAGGATCGCATAACCGCCGCCGACCACCAGTGTGGCGATTTGGGCGAACGTGAAAAACAATATCCACAGTTTTTTCCAGTACGGGATTTCCGGCATAGCCTCGCTCCAAATTAAAAAATAATCCTTCCGGATGAATGCGTAATTTACATCCGGAAGGAGATTATTTCAAGGCTGTCGGACAGATTCTCAGCCGATCTTTTCCGGCGCGCCGGTTTTGGCGGAACGGTAGATCGCATCCAGGATCTTCATCACCTTGACCCCGTCTTCCGGCTGCACCAGGAACGGTGTATCGTCACGCACCGCGTCCACGAACAGTGCATAGGCGGACGGCACCGGCTGCGCCGTGTGCATTTTGCTGTCGAACGGACGGCCCGCCATCTCGGTGTAATATTCGACGTCGTAGGTGTAACCTTCATTGAGGTTATACTGATACATGCCGCCTTTATCGCCGAGCAGACGGATGGTCTGCAGTTCGTTTTCCCTGATATTGGACGCCCAGGAAGCATCCAGTTCGAGCGTGGCGCCGTTGTCGAATTTGATCATCGCGCAGGCGAGATCTTCGACCGTGTATTTCTGTCCCGACTGTCGGGCAAGTTTATCGCCGAATTTCGTGTAGGTGCTGGCCATGACCCAGACCGGTTTCGGCGAACCCATCAGCCACAGGGCGAGGTCGAGACGATGCACGCCGAGGTCGATCAGCGGACCGCCGCCGGATTGTTTTTTATCGAAAAACCACGAACCCATCGGGGCGGATTTCCCGGAACCGGTGTTGAAATCGTTGGCGGCTAAACCGGGGATGCCGCGACGACGGAACCACACGCTGCGGGCGTAATAGATCTCGCCCAGCGCACCCTGTTCGATCATGTCCTTCATCGCCCGCGACTGCGGTTTGAAACGGTAGGAAAAATCGATCCCCAGTTTCTTCTTGCAGCGTTTCGCGGTTTTCAGCATTTTTTCAGCTTCGGCAGTGTTCATCGCCATCGGTTTTTCGCACAGCACGTGCGCCCCGGATTCCAGCGCCGCAACGGTCAGTTCCATGTGCTGGTTGTTCGGCACCGCCACGCTCACGATATCCAGCTTTTCCTTTTCGATCATCTCCATGCCTTCATGGTAGACTTTGCCCTTGAAGGACGGATGATTCACCGGCAGCAGCGCACGCCGGTCTTCCCGGCGGTCCGCGATCGCCACCACTTCCACATCAGGATGCGCCAGATATCCGCCGAGATGGGCACCTCCCATGCCCAGTCCGATCACGCCCGCTTTCAGTTTCTTTGCCATGTCAGGACTCCTGTTTTTTTATTCCGGTTTCGATTTGATTTCTTCCAGCGCTTTCACGTTGGGACAGGTGATCTCACGGCGGATGCGCGGCGCAGCCCAGCGGACGCCGTTGGCAATGACCTTGCGGACGTTTTCATCCCGGTAGATCGGGAACGTCTCATGGCCCGGCGCGAAATAGAAGATCCGGCCGTAGCCGCGCTCGAAAGTCACGCCGCTGCGGAACACTTCGCCGCCCTCATACCACGAAATGAACACCACATCCTTCGGGGTCGGGATATCGAACCGTTCGCCGTACATTTCCGTATGCGGCAGTTCGAAATGTTCCGGCAGTCCCTGCGCGATCGGATGCGCGCTTTCCACGGTCCAGATCCGTTCCTTTTCCGCCGCTTCACGCCATTTCAGACTGCAGGTGGTGCCCATCATCCGTTTGAAGATTTTGGAAAAATGGCCCGAATGCAGCACGACCAGACCCATGCCCTGCTGGACATGTTTCTGGACCCGGTCGACGATCTCATCTTTCACCTCGTGGTGCGCACAATGGCCCCACCAGGTCAGCACATCGGTATTCTGCAGCACTTCTTCGCTGAGCCCGTGTTCGGCATCTTTGTCCAGCCACGCGTAGTTGACCTCGAAACCGCCCGCGGCCAGCAGACCTTCACCGATCGCCTTATGCAGTCCGTCCGGATAGACTGCTTTGACGTGTTCATGTTTGATCTCATGACGAAACTCGTTCCACACCGTTACCCGGATCTTTTTTTCCATTTCGGTTCTCCATTTTTTTGTTTTTTGTGATATCTGGTTTCAGATCGCAATACTTAATTTACTGCTTGATTTTTCCGATTCAAGTGATAGATTATATACAAAATGTGATATTAACAACATCATTTGTGAGAATTGACGATGGAAAGATTCGACAACGTGCGGATCTGGGAGGTCCGGTTCCAGACCACCCGGACCTTGGAAACCTTTCCCATGCCCCACGAGATCGTGCTGGAAAAACAGACCTCGCTCCGGTATCATCTGGAAGGTTCCGGCCGGCCGCAGAACATCACACAGGTCGTCTGCACGCTCGAAGGCGAAGGTGCTTTCCGCTACGGCAATACCGTTTATCCGCTGCCCCCGGGGAAAGGATTCATGTGCACGCTGGGCGATCCCGAGAGTGCGTATTTTTATCCCGGACACGCCCGGAAACCGTGGATTTTCCTCTGGATGGATTTTTCCGGCAGCACCGCCGTCCGCATGATCGAGGAATTGAGCCTGCAGTATGGGCATGTTTTCGACATTCCCCCCGATTCGGGTCTGATCCGCTATCTGAAATCGTTCCGCAATCAGCGCCGGAGCATCCGTTTCGTCTCGCCCACCGAGGGCGCCCGGATCGTCTGCGACGTCCTCGCCCTGCTCGGCGAAAATCTCGAACGCAAGGACATCGATTCGCCCGGCAACCGGCTGGTCCAGGCGGCGCGCGCGGCGATATCGGAAAATCTCGACCGTGCGCTCAACCTCGGTGAGATCGCCGCCCGGCTCAAAGTTTCCAGGGAACATCTGACGAGGATCTTCCGCGAAAGGACGGGAATCACGCCGCAGGAATTCGCCGCCGAGGAGCGCATGCAGTACGCCGTCCGTCTGCTGCGAGACAGTTTTCAGAGCTGCGAGGAAATCGCCGAACAGACCGGTTATTCCGG
>JAZUCR010000440.1:0-2789 GCA_045639225.1 Victivallales bacterium | reverse complement strand
CCGCCCCCGCCGGTCTTTCACCGCACCCTTTCCTCCTGCACAGACTCAACAGTGATGCACCTGTTTTATCCTGCCGATATCGGTGCTCATGCCCCATTCGCTGACGTGGCAGTGACGAAGAACTTGTTTATATTCAGTTTTCTGCAGTTATCTGTACAATGCAAATTTCTGTCTGAAACCGCGGAACGTTCCCCTGCGGGAAGGGACGTTCCGCGGACAGGATTATTCTTTGACCACAATAATCCGGTCAACGATCAATGCGTTTTCCTTTTTGGAACCCGGAGCATAAGCCGGTCCCTGCAGCTTGGCAGAAAACCAGATCGTATATATCGCGTCCGGTTCGACCGCACTGTAAACGGAAGAGAGGCATTTGAAACCCATCCGCCAGGACCAGTGAAGCCAGATCTGGCTGTCGTTGACCAGTTTGGTTTTCCCGAGACAGTACCAATGATATTTTTCATCTTTGGACATCTCATCCCGTGAAAAGGTTTTGGTCAGAGAACCTTTTTTCAGCATGGGCGAGTAGACTCCGCCCTGCAAATTCTTGTCGTGGAATCCTTTTGCGGTTTCGCCGTTCTTTTTCGGCGCAGTCAGGATTCTTGCCTTGCCTCCTGCCGCATCGGGATCGTCTGTCATTTTCATTCCTTCAAGCTTCACGAGGGAGAAAACGGGGAAGTCGTAAATCCGCTTGCCGGCAAACTGGGGAGGAACCGGAACCTGTCTTCCGATATAATCCAGGTGTTCTTCCATTTTCTTCTCATATTTCTTGATATAATTCGGGTGGCCGATCCGGTAAAACGCCTTCCGGTAATTGGCACGGTAACGTTTCAGGACTTTTTCCCGGTCGAAAGAAAGCTTCAGCCTGTTCTGGAGATCAAGGGCCGCTTCATCAAACCAGATCCGCTCTTCGCCGATACGGGCCAGAACGGCTGGATCATTTTTCGCCAGTTCTTCCGCTCTGGAAAGCAGTTTTTCCGTATCTTCAAAGAACTTCCGGGTCAGGTAGGAGGCCCCGATGCCGACTTTTCCCAGATTGACGCTTTCTCTTTTCATCGCTTCGGAAAGATAAGTCAGCAGTTCGCCCATGGGCTGTGCCGCCGATCCGTAATAATGTTTCATGAAATCGTCGATGACCGCTTTATCGTCTGCAAACGGGTCAACCATCATTTTCGCGCCGAGATAATAGGTGAGATCCTGAAAACAGCGTCCCGACAGCAGCGATTTGCCCGTCACACGTTCGGATTCGGCAAAAATACGGGTCACATGGTTTTTTGCGTAAATGCGCAAATTGGGCGCAATCGCGGGGATGACCGTATAGGGAAAATTCCTCCGCTGGTCATACAAAGCCCAGTAATCCCACATTTTGAGCGGTGTTTTGAATTTGCTCCACTCCTTGAGTTTCTGCATTGCCAGCTGGTTGTTCGGATGCGTCAGAATACGGACGCTGTCGCGGTTGACCTTGGTAACGGTGTGGAACTCGCCGCCGAGCTGGGCCAGCTGGATCAGTACGTTTTTCCGTGGAGCGATCGTGCCCGCGGAGGGTGCTTCTTCCGTGTATTCGTAGGCGAAAGTCTGGATCATCATTTCCGGGAAGACTTTTTCCAGACGGGCGGCCAGATCGTTGGTGAATTCCAGCATCACCCCGGTATAGCTGCCGTATTTTTGGGCCGCGGCCATGCAGCCGGAGCAGACACACTTCCAGTTGTTGTCGTTGGCGGACAGGTCGATGATTTTGGAGAAGGGGCGGCCGCCTTTTTTCAGATGCTCCCGTTCCCGGTTAATCCGGGCAACCATTTCCTTGAAAATAAAATCCCTGGAGGCAGGCTGAGTCAGACAGAGCTGACCCAGGATTCCGCGAAGACGCTTTCCGTCTGTATGCAGGGAAAGCCATTCGGGTTTGTCTTTCGGGAACTTGGAGGAATACAGATAATAGGTATGGGCTCCATGATTGTCCACAACCCGGTCATACCAACCCCATTCCGGACCGGCGAAAATTCCTCCGTTCTGTTTGCTGCGCACCTTGAATTCCGTGGTTCCCTTTACCCAGCCGGAGTAAATGGATCGTCCGACGAAAAATGGTTTTCCGACCCGCTTGAAATCATCCGGCAGGACCAGTTTCTTTTTCCGCGGAATATAGGTGGTGTCGTATGCCAGGAAACGGCATCCGAGTCCATGTTCCAGAAATTCGCTGCAGGCATAGAGCATTCCATTGGGAATCCCGCCTGAAATCAGCAGCCCTTCCGGAATCCGGCGGACATCCCACGCTTCCTCAGGAAGTTTCGGTTTTTTTCGGACAATGATCGACTGTTTGCCCGCGGCGGGTGTCTTGACGATCTTCAAGTCCATCCCTGTGGCTTTTTTGATGTACAGGGCGGTATCTTCCGCCGCTTTTCGTTCCGTCGGAACCGCATCTGCCGGACAGACAATTTGCCAGGAGGAATCGATTTCAAATCCTCCTGCAGTGAGAATTCCTGCCGACAATGCGGCAATTCCCCATAGTTTGACACTGATTCGCATTTTTTCAGTTTTTCCTTCCGTGTTGTTTGGGTTCGGATTTTATCGTTTAATCATGGTAAATCCGCTGGTCATGAAATTATGATATCGGGTATTTGCTTCCCAAATTTTTGCTTCAGCAGAAAAGGGTTTCCGTTCGAGGTCGGCCAACGTTTCCGGCGTTACATGATGATCATCACTACTGTCCGGTAAAAAATACCGGGATTGATTGTTAAAGTCGGATTCTGCGCTATATTAAAGGTGTCTAAAGTCTTTAATTTGAGCGTAGGAGATCC
>JAZUCR010000439.1:0-11895 GCA_045639225.1 Victivallales bacterium | reverse complement strand
GACTGCGTTTCCTGTCTGCTGGTCAATTCCGCCTTGTAACGGCACTCAGCTGAAACGGACGCTTTCACGCCGGAGCAGCAGATACGGCAGGATCGTCCGGGCCGGAGCCTTGCGGCCTTCGATCCGCGCTTCGATCACATCCGCGACCGTCCCGGCCAGCGCCGGATAATCCGGCGTGATCGTGGTCTGCGGCGGCGTGCCGTAGCGGGAAAAGAAGGTCTGCTCCGAAGCGATCAGCGAAATATCTTCCGGGATCCTCCGGTTGAACATGGACATGGCGTAGGCGCAGAGGATGCCGCCACTGCCGCCCGGACAGAACAGCGCGTCCACCTTCCGCCGGAGCAGCTGTCCCGCGAGTTCCAAATATTCCTCGTCGTTGCCGAACCGGATCAGCGAACGGTCGCAGGGCAGTCCGTGTTTTTTCAGCGACTGCAGGATGGATTCATAACGGATATCGGCATTGCCGGTGCCCGGACGGCCATGGATGATGCACCCGATCTTCCGGCAGCCGCTCTGACAGAGATGATCGATGGCCAGTTCCATCCCCTGCGCTTCATCGGAACGCACCAGATACACTTCCGGAGAAAGTTTTTTCGCCTCGCGGTCGATAATGATCAGCGGCACGGGAAAACGGTCGGACCAGCTGGCGAAATCGCCTGGTTCCGCGCCGATCGCCGCCGCCGCGCAGAACTGGATGCTGTCCAGCCGTTCCAGATTGTCCTGCGGCAGCACTTCCAGCCGGAATCCCCGGCGCGGCAGTTCCCGCGTCAGCGCCATCAGGATCATTTCCACACAGCACTGCACCGGATAGACCGACGAATACGGCGTGATGATCACCACATTCCGCTGCCGGCTGGAAAGACGCGGATGATAAGCATGTTTGCGGGCGACCGCCAGCACTTTTTCCCGGATCTCGTCCCGGATATTCGGATGATGGCTGAACACGCGTGAAACGGTCGACGGCGAAACCCCCGCCAGCTTGGCGATTTCCTGTATTTTCATGAAAAAACTCCCCTTGCTCTGCTTTATTTGCAATATAACACCGTTTTTTCTGAAATCAAGGAAATGTCGACTTGGCCGATTTATTTCGAGCAGCAGCACATCTTGAAACAAGCGGCAGTCCATCAGCCTATACGGTGCGCGGTCCGGTGACCACGTGCCGCACCAACTAGTGCGCATTCTGCCTATCCGTCCTATAGGACCTATTCGGCCTATTCAGTTTGCGAGAACGGGATATTGCCAGACGTCTTCATATCGCACACTCCACTTTCCAGGCATACAAGCGCCAATTTCCGGACTTTTCGGACCGGTTAAAAAAAGGGCGGGAGCTGGCCGACATCCAAATCGAAAATGCCCTGTTCCGGGCAGCAATCGGATTCGAGGTGGAAGAAATCAAAACCGAATTTTCCGACAGTTCGCGGTCAAAATCGAAGAAGGTCACCAAAGTCACCCGGAAAGTTCCCGGGGATGTCGTCGCTCAAATCTTCTGGCTGAAAAACCGCTGCCCGGGCAAATGGCATGACCGCAGAGAAATCAAAAAGAAATGATGCGCTGATGATTAAAGGTTGCGGGCGGGAAGGTTTAATATAAAACGTGGTAATTTCAAATAAGGAAAAATCAGACCGGAATGATTTCTTCGTTGTTTTTTTCCAGGTCTTCTTGGAAAATATAAAGCGGCTGATAATGGTATAATTGATAACGCTTATTTTCTTCATGCAGTTTTTCTCGAATGTCGGGCGGGCATTTTTTTGTAACCAAATAAGCTGCTGCGTGATCCGGATGATGCGGAATCAGAACCAATCCTGTCACATACCCCATCTTCCAGTTATGAATCCATTCTGGTGTTGGACATAACATTTTATTCACGCTTCCTTCATTATTTCAGCAATACCAACCTTAATATATTCCGGAATATTTGGTCTGTCAAGTTCTATTGCTGTAAAAAATTCAGATAAAAATTCTTTCTCGCCTGAAAATGCGTAATCTGAAAATGATTTTGCCGTTTTATCTTCTTTAGCCTTGGCAAATATTTTCTCTAGGCATTCTTTCTTTTTCTTTGCAATTTCGGTCTTCGGATCATGCAATCCCCAGCGATTATATAAGGCATGTCCGTATTCATGATAAATCAGAGTTTCCACTTCATGCCCTTCATACATGGCTGCAACCCCGGGTATGTCATATTTCCCATTTTTAACTTTATAGTGGCTCAACAATTTATGTAATCCATTGAAATAATCAGGATTGATCAGCAATGTATTTGTATGGGTCATTGCCATCGGTGTATTATCGGATAATGTCTTATCCGTTTCAATCCCGGTCAATTTGAGTTTAGGGTATTTTCCCTGAACATTATGCAGCGCATAATTCATTTGGTTGGCCAGTGTTTCATTGGTGATTCCTTCCAGATTGACATTGTCATTGCCGACCAGCAGCCTGGTCTGTTCGGCAATTCCCCGCATACCCTTAATATCGAAAGCCGGTTCCGGGATTTGTTTTTCTGGAGCCGTCTTTCCGAAAAGCATATCCAGAAACTTGAAATTGTCACGCTCATCCTCATCTCGTTTAATCCAACTGAGTTTATACCCTGCATCAGCTGCTATATCTGACTGTAATTGCAGTTCGAGCTGGATATAACGGTCGCGCAATTCATCATATTCAGATTTGCTCTTTGCATGTCTCAGCTGCCGGTAAGTTTCTGATATTTGCGATCGGAGATTTTTAGTTCGGTGATACAGCCCGTTGGTGATGTCGATTCTTGACTGTTCATGCGGATAGTTTTCGTCTTTCCTGATCGTGATGATGTAATCTTTGCTGACAGTCGCCGCCATCTGGATCTTTTTCGAGTGGAAGGTGTCCAGATCCTGCTGTGAAAAATATGGGAAAACGCCGTCCGGGTGATTGTGGATCGCGATTTTCCCCTCATAGGAGATTTCCTCCGTGGAATATCCGACATGCCGTTTCTTGCCGGTTTCTTCGTATTCCACTTTCCCGTTGGAATCGAATACCAGCAGGTGTTCTTTTTTGGCATCGCCGATCTTTTCGATGGCATATTCCAGAGCTTTCTGTTCTCCGTTGGTATAAGTCTGCTCGGGCTCCTGGACCGGCTCCTTGCCTTCCTGCTCCCGGATCGGCGTCGGAGCGGGTTCGGGTTCGGTCAATATCTTTTCCACGCCGGACTTGGCTTTGTCCTGAAGATCCGGATCCTTGATCGCGGAATAGTCGAACTTCTCGAACGCATGCGCCGGATCAAAGGAGAATCCGCTTTTGCTGTCGACCGTCACTTTGTCGGCCGGGGTCGGCGGCTGGATCAGATCGGGGGTCTTATGCGCTTTTTTATCGGTGCAGTTTTCCAGCCGGCAATGACAGTTGAAGTCCCAGGGCGGCCAATGGGTTTTGAGCCAGGGATCGTCTTTTTCGAAGATCATGCCGTCGTATCGCTGATGTTCCGATCGCGGTTTGCGGCTGCCGACCGAGGCATGATAGATCACATACGGGAACACCTTTTTGTTGGCCGGGGAATACATGCGCTCGTAATCGCCGACCGCCTTGGCCATGGAAGCGTTCTGATCGACAATCAGATTCAGCCGGGCAGATGAAGCCAAGTTGGTGATCGCCCTGGTACCGTCATCGCGGTTATTGGAGCGGGCATATTCGAGCATCAGGTTGCGTGCTTCATCGCGGCCGATCCTGCCGGTCATGTAGCTGTCCGTGATCTCGCGTCATACCATCGATTCCCGCGATTTACAGTATTCTTAGTCTTCCCAGTATTCCCAGGAAGTTCGCGGGATCGCCTGTCCGACTGATCGGACAAGTCGGACGAAGCGCGAACCGCGGACACGATGGACCGGGTGGACATTGTGGACCGGGCGCGGAAGACCGGGCATGACGCGGGATCTCCGGTTTCCGCGCACTGTCCGTCAGGGCCGTCAATCGCGCCGCATCTCCCGCTTCCGCTGACACCAGACGAGGAAGCTTTGCTCAGTTAGCAATTTTGTCTGCAATGCACTTGTAAAATCGCAGGGACATGCTAAATTGGATAGTATTACGGGTTTCTTTTTGCAGGAAATGAAACAGCAGGGTCTGTCTCTGGATTTCAAAATATTCACAAACGATTTCTTTGATAACGAAGGCGAACTGCTCAAATGGATAAAACGGCATCGACATTGAGACTGAAAATTGCAAATATTGACCTCTCCGAATGGTATGATCAGCATAAAAAAAGATCAGAAAGGTTCGGAATACCATTGCTTGTATCGAACGTTGATCTATTCATGGAAGCATTTAACCGATGCAAGGATCTGGATGAAATTCAAGCCATTGTGGATGATATCAAGCCACATAAAGAACTGTATAACGGAATCCATTCTTTGCTCTATCCCCGACCAGTTCCACCGGAAAATGTTGATGAGGCCATCGAACAGATCGAATTCGACATCCAGGAAAGAAAAGCCGGTAAAGAATACTGGTATTAAACCTTCCCGCCCGCACCCCAGTCTCCCGCTCGGCGTTCTCTCTCATCTCTCCTCTTTCCTCTTTCCTCTCTCCTCCGATTCAAAATATTTTCAATTTCTTTGCTTTATTTGCAGAAAATCGCTGTTTTTTCTGAAATCACAAGTTGGTTTGCATGAAAAATTCCCGAAAAAAACGAAAAAAGCGGTTGCTTCCCGGCAAAGCCGGAAGTATTGTATCTCCGGCAGCAATTCAGATTTGCCGTGCTTTAAATGAAAAATGGAGTCCTGTCATGGGTAAAAAAATTCTGGTCCTCGGGGCCACCGGGGCAATGGGACAGTATCTGATCCCTTATCTGGCGGAAGCCGGTCATACGGTGGACGCGGTTTCACTGGATGAAAAACAATCCGAATGGCCGAATGTCAAATACATCACCGCCAACGCCAAAGACCAGACCGTTCTAAAAGAGCTCCTGTCGGCAAAATACGACGGGATCGTCGATTTCATGATCTATCCCACGAAAGAACTGTCGTATTATCTGCCGCTGATGCTGGATAATACGGGTCATTACATCTATCTTTCCAGCTACCGGATCTACGACAACAAGGAACACCCGGTCCGGGAGACTTCCCCGCGTCTGCTGGATACCGCCGACAACCTCATTCTCCGCAATTCGGATGATTATTCGATTTACAAGGCCCGCGGGGAAAATATCGTCCGGACGTTCCCGAAGGACCGCTGGACCATCATCCGGCCGGCGATCACGTATTCCTTCATGCGCTACCAGCTGGTCACGCTCGAAGCGCCGAACACCGTGGGCCGGGCATTCGCCGGGAAAAAAGTCACGGTCCCGGAACAGGCGCGCGGGATCCAGGCGACGATGAGCTGGGCGGGCGACGTCGCGCGGATGATCGAACGGCTGCTGTTCAACCCCAAAGCGCTGGGCGAAACTTTCAGCGTCTGCACGGCGGAACACCATACCTGGGGCGAAATCGCGGATTACTACAAAGACATCTGCGGTCTGGATGCGGTCTGGATCGACCAGGAAGACTATCTGCGGATGATCAATCCGGATCCCTACTACCTCGGCGCCCGCTGGCAGCTGGAGGCCGACCGTCTGTTCGACCGCGTGATGGACAATTCGAAAGTGCTGGCGGCGACCGGGCTGGAACAGTCGGGCCTCATGCCGCTTTATGACGGGCTCGAAAAAGAGATCGCCCGCTGTCCGAAAGACCACCCGTGGCGGGTCAATACAGCCATGGACGAATATCTGGCAACCCATTAAAAAACGGAGGACGAGATGAAGCATTCCTTTTTCAACCGTCAGGATGCGGCAGTAACGCTCCTGTATTCGCCGACGAGCATCAGCGAAGCGGTAGGACTGGCCCGCGCGGGAGAAATGGACGGCGCCGACGCCATTGCCGTCGAACTGCAGAAGCTGCCCCTGGATCAGCGCACGGAAGAGAATTTCCGCGCCGTCATCAATTCCGTCCAGCTGCCGTTCATGTTCATCGATTACCGCAGCGATCTGTTTCTGAAAGCGGACGATGAAGCCCGGCAGGAATATCTGCTGCTGGCGGCGAAATGCGGCGCGGAAGTCATCGACGTGATGGGCGACCTTTACGACCCCGCCCCGTTCGAACTCACCCGGAATCCGGCGGCGGTCGAAAAACAGAAGGCATTGATCTCCCGCATCCACGATCTCGGCGCCAAAGTCATCATGTCCTCGCACATGACTTCGACCGAACGGAGCGCGGAGGAGGTGCTGGAACATCTGCAGGAACAATCCTCGCGCGGCGCGGATATCCTGAAGATCGTCGTCGGCATGAGTACCGAAAAAGCGCTGCTCGAAGGGGTGCGGACGCTGCTTCTGCTCCATAAGGAACTGAGCAAGCCGTTCGTTTTCCTGGGCGGCGGACAGTATGGACGGTTCATCCGGTACATCGGACCGCAGCTCGGCGCCGCCATGGAATTCGCGGTGCATGATTATCCGGCGGGACAATCCTACCACCAGCCGACCATCCGCTCGTTCAAAGCAGTAATGGATAATTTCCATTGGAATATCGGCGATCTGAAGGCATGAACCGGAAAGGGACGAACATGAAATTCGAAAACAGGACGGCATTCATCACCGGCGCGGCCGGCAGGATCGGACGCGGGCTCGCGGAAGAATTCGGCAAGCACGGCGTGAAACTCTATCTGGCGGACATCAATCTCTCCGGACTGGAAACGTTGTGCGCCGGTCTGGAAAAACAGGGGATCGAGGCGCGCCCGGTCCAGCTGAACGTGATGGACCGCGGACAGATCATCGAAACCGCGCAGAAAGTTCTGTCCGAGGCGGGGAAAGTGGATATTCTGGTGAACAACGCCGGGAAATGGCCGAGAGGCAGTATTCTGGATACCAGCGACGAACAATGGCAGGAAGTGATCGAACTGAATCTGACCAGCGTCTTCCGCTTATCGCAGGCATTTATCCCGTCGATGCGGAAGAACGGCTACGGGCGGATCATCAATCTCGGCTCCATCGCCGGCGAGGTCGGACTGCCGGGATTCTGTGCATACGCCACGGCCAAAGGCGGCGTCATCATGCTGACCAAGACCATGGCCATGGAACTGGGGACCTGCGGCATCACGGTGAACAGCGTTTCGCCCGGAATGATCCAGGATGTCTCCCAACCGCACGACAGCACCTGGCTGCGCCGCACCGGCACCGGGGATGAAGTCGCCCGGGCGATCGTATTCCTCGCCTCGGATGATTCCGGCTATATCACCGGCGCGGACCTCCCGGTGGACGGCGGGCGCATCCTCGGTCCAAAATGGACCGACTGGAAACCCGCAGACAACATCTGAATCCGAACCGGATCACATAAAACAGGAGAAAATCATGGATTATCCCGAATTCAAAGGCAGAACCGCAATGATCACCGGAGGCGCCTCCGGGATGGGGCTCCTCTCGGGGAAGAAACTGGCGGAAGCCGGAGCGAATGTCGTCCTCTGCGATGTCAACAAGGAACTGTTGGAAACCGAGGCCGCGGCGATCCGGGCCGCAGGCGGAAGCGTCCTCCCGCTGGTCGTGGACATCCGGCACTACGCGGAAGTCGAACAGGCGGAAAAGAAAGCCGTCGAGACCTTCGGCGCGGTAGACATTCTGCTGAACTGCGCAGGAGGCTATTCCGGACGCTGCTGCAACTGCAATAAGAGCTTCGAGGAACTGCCGATCGAAGTGATCGACTGGGGACTGGATGTGAATCTGCGCGGCGCGATCTACTGCTGCCGCGCCGTCCTCGCCGGAATGATGAAACGCAAACGCGGCGTCATCATCAATTTCGGATCGGTCACGGGCGAGGAAGGCGGAGGCGGTGCCTCGCTGGATTACTCCGCGGAAAAAAGCGCCATGCGCGGAATGACGAAATCCCTCGCCATCCTCGGCGCACCTCATAACGTGCGTTCCTGCTGCGTGATCCCGGGACCCGTCCTGACCCGTCCGGGAATGGCAAAGATGAAGACCCTGCTCGGCCGGGCGGCGGAAACGATCGAACTGGTCAATTTCATTCTGTATCTCTGCTCGGACAAGGCGGCGTTCATCACCGGCTCGGCCCACGTGATCGACGGCGGGCATCTGCTGGTGAGATAACTGAAGACATTGCGGAGAAATTCATATGAATGCAAACGGAATGACCCCCGCGGTCAGGAATGCCCTGGCGGAAGCGCAGAAGCAGATCGATTCGGGACTGATCCAGGGAATTGTTTTTGCCGACACCCGGAACAGAAAAATCGAGGCTCTCGGCAAACAGTGCATCCATCCGGCGGAAAAGATGATGACACCCGATTCCCGTTTCGACATGGCTTCGACGGGCAAAGTATTCACCGCGGGCTGCTGTGCACTGCTGATCGATCAGGGAGAACTGGATCCGGACCAACCGTTTGTCCATTATCTGCCCGAATATTGGGATCATGACAGCGATATCACCATTCGCGACCTGGCCATGCACGTCAGCGGCTTCGACAACAGCAAGCCCTATGACTCGGCTGATCCGGAGGTTTTCTGGAGGGAACTGTTCAATAAACGCCCGGTCCGCCCGCGTCTGCAGGCCTTCGAATATGCCTGTTCCAATCTGATCCTGCTGGGTAGAATTGCGGAAAAGATCTCCGGCATGGATCTGGAAACACTCGCACGCAAGCTCATCTGGGAGCCGCTGGGAATGACCCGGACGCAATGGAATGCTCCGGGCCCCGGTCCGGATGAAGTCGAGCATTGGAATCCGAACCGTCCGGCAGGCGAACATAACGATTCGGTTTGTTTCAATTGCGGATTCCCCATCGGCAGCGGCAGCTGTTTTTCCACCGCCGCGGATATGCTGCTGTTCCTGGAGGATATCCTCGAAAGGAAACATTTCCCGCCGAGTTATTATGACCTGATCCTGACCTGCGGCTACGACAAAAACGGCGGCCGCCGCTCGTTCGGCTGGGATATGAGGGCAAAAAACCGTACCCGGAATCTCTCGGAAAAAACCATTTATCATACCGGCTGGACCGGACAGACCATTTGTGCGGACCCGGAAAATCATTTCGGGGCAGTCGTGTTGACCTCCCGGACCGGCGGTCATGATGAAGCGATCCAGGGCCGGGCCCGCATCATCGAAAAACTTTTTTCCGAACAACCATAAACGGAGGATGGAAAAATGCTGAATGTAAAATTCATCGTAGCCAGGACACCTGGCAAAGTCGCCATGGAAACCGCCGAACTGGATGAAAATACTCTGCCGGCGGACCATATTCTGGTGAAAACGCTTTACAGCGCAATCAGCGCGGGCACGGAATGCGCCTGGATCTCCGGGAAATCCAATAACTCCGGCCAGTCATTTCCGTTTTATCCCGGCTACAGCGCGGTCGGCAGAGTCGTCCAGGTCGGAAAAGACGTGACGGATTTCGCCGTGGGCGATGCGGTGATCGCGCCGTGGGGCGGACACCGTTCGTATATCATGTCCCCGGCCGCGCCGGTATGGACCGGCGCCCATAAGATCGCCGACAGCCGGGTAAATCTGAAGGCTGCGTCCATTGCTCACATAGCCTCGTTCCCGATGCTGGGCGTGCGGCGGCTGAAGATCCAGATGGGCGAGTCCGTGATGGTTGCCGGACTGGGCATTCTCGGCCAGATCGCCGTTCAGGCGGCGAAATACTCCGGCGCGGCTCCGGTTTTCGGCTGCGATTTTTCGCCCGAACGGCGCGAACTGGCGCTCAAGCTCGGCGCCGACGCGGTCTTCGATCCGCGCGATCCGGATTTTACAGAAAAACTCTATGCCGCCAACGGCGGGAAAAAAATCAATGCCGTGGTGGAGGTGACCGGCAAGGCTGCCGCGCTGAAACAGGCGCTGGGTTATACCGCCAAAATGGGCCGCATTTCCCTGCTCGGCTGCACCCGCGTGCCGGATTGTCCGATCGATTTTTACCGGGACGTGCATCTGCCGGGCATCACGCTGATCGGCGCCCACACCAGCAACCGTCCCGCCACTGAATCGCGGCCCGGCGAATGGTCCGAACATGACGATTATGATGTGATCCTGAAATATCTCGCCACGGGCCGGTTCGATTTCGCCTCGCTGATCCATAAGACGCTCAGTCCGGCGGATTGCACGCCGCTTTACGACACGCTGCTGCACGATCCAAATCCGCCGATGGGCATCGTGTTCGACTGGAATCTGCTCAAGGAGGATTGAACCATGGAAAAACTCAACATCATTCAAATCGGCATCTGCCACGAACATGCCCCAGGCAAATGGGCCACGCTGAAAAAACGCCCGGATCTCTTCAACCTGATTGGCTATGTGGATGAACGGGAGTTCTGCAAAACCCCACGTCTGACTCAGTTCTTCAACGAGAATTATTATGCGGATTACCGGAAATTCACTTTGGACGAGGCGCTGAATTATCCCGGACTTGAGGCCGTGACGGTCGAAGTGCCGAACAACGATCTGGTCCCGGTCGCGATCAAGTGCATGGAACACAATCTGCCCATGCACATGGACAAGCCCGCCGGGGAAGACCTGGCGCTCTACAAAAAACTGCTGGACGGCTGCAAGGCAAAAAAACTGCCGTTCCAGATGGGCTTCATGTTCCGCGGCAATCCGGCGTTCCAGTTCTGCATCCGCGCCATCCGGGAAAAACTGATCGGCGACGTGTTCGAGATCGAAGCGGATATGAACCACTGCTACGGCAATGAGATCTATCAGGAATATCTCGGCCAATTCTCCGGCGGCATCATGTACAATCTGGTCTGTCACCTGATCGACTTCGTGGCGGCGGCGATGGGACGCCCGGACAACGTGACCTCGTTCCTCAAATCCGCGCCGGGTTACCCGGATCAGGTCCGCAACAACTGCATGACAGTGCTGGAATATCCTCACGCGCTGGTGACTTTGCGTTCCTGTTCCAAGGACGTCTGCAACACAGGCGGGCGTGCCATGAAGATCGCCGGGACCAAGGGCACGATCAAATTCAGTCCGTTGGAACGGTTCGACGGCAAAAGCGTGGAGGTCGAACTGACCTTGTCCGAAGACACCGGACTCTACCCGAAGGGCGTTCATACGCTCCGTTTCCCGCCGCAGCGCGACCGCTATGAAGTCCAGCTGATCCAGCTGATGAAGGAGATCCGCGGCGAAGTCCCGCCCGCCGGAAGTTACGACCATAATTATCTGGTCCATGAAATCACTTTGGCGGCAGCCGGTTACATACCCTGGAGGAAAAATTGAAATGCATGCAATGATTCTGGATAAAAACCTTGATTTTCAATGGTGCGAAATGCCCGATCCCGTGAGGAAACCGGGCGAAGTGATCATCGAAGTCCATGCGGCGGCGGTCAACCGTGCCGACCTGATGCAGAAGGACGGCTGCTACGCATCGCCGCCGGAATGGCCGCAATGGTGCGGTCTGGAAGTCGCCGGCGTCATTCTGGAGACTCCGGAAAAATCCGCGTTCAAACCCGGCGACCGTGTCTGCGCGCTGGTCGGCGGCGGCGGGTATTCCGAAAAGATCGCGGTGCCCGAAGGCATGGCGGTCCCGGTCCCCGATGAAATGACCATGGTCATGGCAGCCTCGATCCCGGAAGTCTGGTGCACGGTTTATCTGAACTTGAAACTGGAAGCCGGCGGCATGAAACCGGGCGATGTCTTTTTCGTGCAGGCGGGAGCCAGCGGTGTCGGCCTCGCCGCCATCCAGCTCGCCAAATATATGGGTGCGGAAGTCATCACCACGGTCGGTTCCCCCGAAAAAGCCGCATTCGTCCGGAAACTCGGCGCCGACCATGTGGTCGATCACCATCAGGAAGACATCCGCAAAGTGATCGAAGCGCATCCGCCTACGGTCGCGCTGGACTGCATCGGCGGCAAGCTCATGGGCGACTGTTTCAAGCACATGGTGTTCGGCGGACGCTGGATCATGATCGCCACC
>JAZUCR010000438.1:0-4007 GCA_045639225.1 Victivallales bacterium | reverse complement strand
ACAGTTCTGGGGTGATGACCGGCGCAACGATTTGCAGGAAAAACCTGGCGACTGGCTGCTGATCGATAAAATCCATATCGAAAAAGAACAGAACAGGCTAAGCTCTGTTCGAGCGACGGGGAACCAGACAATCGAAACAGTACCGACCATAATTGTAAAACGAACAGAATCTCCGGATGGGGTGGTCAACGGTTTTTTCGATTATAGTGCTAAACGTCGAAATCCGTGGTCATACAGCAGAGTATCATTCCGGCATGATGCAAAAAATCTGATTGTCTGCCTTCGCTGTCGAATTCCGACAGGAACCCAAGTCTGTGCAAAATATTCCGGCGAAGGCGGAAATGAAATTTGGGATGATGATATTGTGGAGATTTTCCTTTCCGCCGATCCGGAATGCAAGAAATACCGCCAGTTTGTGATCTCTGCAGGCGGTGGACGCTGGTGCGGCGACGGCTCCCCGGTAAAACCGGCGGATTCCAGACAATGGACGAGCAAAGCCGATGTGAAGACCGATGTCTGGGAAGCAGAAGCAGTGGTTCCTTTCTCCATGCTGGGAATTTCAAATCCTGTACCGGGAACCGTCATCCGGTTCAATATTGGCCGGCAGCGTCCGATTCCCGGCAAATTTGAAAAGCCAGACATGACCAAAGGCAATCGCTGGCGTAATTTCCGGATGCGTGATGTTTCCACCGCAGCCTATCCCTATGGAATGACGGCGGGCAAATATGAACAAACGGGGGTGCTGGTTCTGGATTCGCTGAAGCCGCTGGCGGACCGGGTCCGCAAAGAAACCGTATCGGCGGAAAAAAGTCCTGTCGTGGCGGGGATGTGGAAAAAATACGATCCGAGTCATCCGGCGGAAGCTTATGCACAACTGAGGCTGATTCAAAAAGAAGCGCGTATGTTCGCGCTTTCCCAACGGAAATTTCTTTTGAACAGAGTTCCGCTGTCAATCAATCCGGACGTGCCGTTTTTCCCGCGAGAATTGGGGAACGAGGAATCCGTCTTCCACGTGAGGGCTGCGGTCAATGAATATGCATCCATGGCTCTCGCTCTGGGCAATATGACGGAGTCTCCGGCGGAATACAGGGTATTCGTTTCATCCGGCTGGAAATTTCAGGAACCGTCGCAGGAACGAGCGGCACCTTTTATGGAATTGCGCAGAGCAGACGGCAAAAGTTTTCCCGCTTCTAAACTTTTCATCCGGAGGGGTGTCCCCTACAAGGATTCCGCGTCGAAGGAACATGGACAGCGGCTGGACATTCTGGCAAAGCTCAACGAAGCGGGAACGGTCTCCGTTCCGCCAAAATCCGCAGGGCTGCTCTGGGTTACATTCGATTGCACAGGAGTCGAACCGGGATTGTACAAAGGCTGGATCATGGTACTTCCGATGAACGGTCAGATCAGCAAATTCAAGTATCGTAACGGTTCGTGTACAATTGAAGGTGAACAGGAAAAATATCCTCTGGAATTGGAGGTGCTGCCGATCGAACTGCCGAAACTTTCTCCCTTGCCGTTCAGTCCGGTGGAACGGTTGCTCCGCGACGACCAGGGCGATTTCATGCTTGGCTATGACTGTTTCATGTATATGGTGACACCGTGGTATTTCACATTCCAGTATAATCCTGACGGCTCCATCAAAGAATACACGGTAAAAAAATATCTCTACCCGGAACTGGACCGACTGGTGAAACATTTGCGAGCCCACAGGGGAATTATAGCCCAGCCTTCAATCCGAGTGGGACACAGTGTGTATGAAGTCTGGAAAAAACACATTGTCCCCAAAACTTTCCAGTATGATTCGCCGGAATACTGGACAGCTTGGCGGAATTACTGCCTCGGCATCGACCGGATTCTGAAGAAATATTCCCTTACGCGTCGGCAATATGCTCTTGAACTGTTTGATGAACCGAGTACGGACCAATATTCTCCGGAAGAAGTACTGAAAGCCCATCGAGAATGCAAAAGAGTTCTTCCGGACGGGCTCATTCAAATGGCCAGCGGAATAACGTTTATCGCAATAGACAACGTATTTAACCAACTGGCGGAAGTGATTGACATGTGGTCCTTCACCTATTACCGCACACAACTGGCGGATCACCGGAAAAAGATGCTCTATTTCCGATCCCTGCCGGGAAAACATCTGCAAATCTACGCCTGCGGAACCAGCGCACGGCAGGATCTCTACCGCTATTATCGGCTTCTGCCCTGGAACGCGATGGAAGTCGGAGCCGATTCTGTCTCCATCTACCGGCTGTTTCCTACCTTGACCCTGATCAATGATTTCTACAATCCGACCGAGGGCGAAATGGCATATATGATTCCGGGAGCAATTCTGCCCTCCATCCGGCTGGAAAATTTCCGGACTGGAATGACGGACGTCAAATATCTGAAACTGCTGGAAAAACTGGCGTCCGGCAAATCGGCGCAGGACAAAGCCGACCGGGAATTCGTCAAAAAAGCCGTTCGGGAAGTCTATTTAGTGGCACCGCATAACAATATGCTGGCTGGAAATGTTCGCGAGCAGACAATCAAGCGAATCCTTAAACGAATCAAAAAATAATCCCGAAAGGAAAACGGCATCATGTTCGCCATACTAACTTTAAAATGCGAAAATCTATCAGGCTGCGGTCGACATCGTGGAGAGTCTCACCGAAGCAAAAATCAACGACCTGATCGAATTCTGTTTTTCAAATAATATAATTAACAGCAAAGGAAAGGAATAATCATGTTGAACCACAAAAGAATCAACACCTCATCTCTCACCTCTCATCCCACCTGTCTGAAGCGTAAAATGCCGCAGCATTTTACGTTGATAGAACTCCTCGTGGTGATTGCGATCATCGCGATCCTGGCGGGGATGCTGCTGCCGGCATTGAATTCGGCGAGACAGCGGGCTTTGTCCATTTCCTGTATCGGCAACCTGAAACAGATTGGCCAGGCGGAATTCACCTATGCTCTGGATTTTCAGGATCAATACCATGGCTGGGCAATGAAAAAAATAACACTCAAGGAATTGGACGTGACTGTCGATACCATCGGCTGGTCGGTATTTCTGTGGAACTGCGGATATCTGCCGAAACCCGGTTCACCGAAATCGATCTATTACTGCGCCGGACAGAGCAAGATTCCGGATAATGAATATTCCTCCAACTCCAACAAAGATATCGCTGCATTGTATAAGAACAACAATTATGCCTGCAACGGAGAATTTATGCCGAGTTACGCGGGTGGGGTGAATTCTTCCAATGCAGTAATTACCTGCATCAAGACCGCTTCGATCAAATCGCCGGGGAAGAAATTCCTGTTCACCGACGGTCTCCAGAGATACAATGGCTCCGAGCTCGCCGAAGGGATCGCCAGCCAGAGTTTCGACCATAATAAATTCACCTTGAGCTGCACCTACGGCCGCTTTACGTTCCCGCATGCCGGCGGGATCAATGTTTCCTTCGTGGACGGACATGTCGAATGGGTGGCACGTTCCAAGGTGCTGAATCAGAGCAAGCAGTCGCAAATCGACCCCGTGCTTTGATCTGCATGAAACCGGGAGTTCGTTATGAATGACATTGCCGCCAGACTGACCCGGTATCTCTTCCGGGACGATCCGGAAGTGGAATTCCGCATTGCGAACGGCACGGAAGCCAACCGCAAAGGATTCGCTAAAATCCGGCTGTTCATGGGTGATCGGAAAGTCGAAAGGGCGCAGATCCGTTACCGGCAGAAAAGTCATCAGTTCCGCTTCGGCGCGAATCTTTTCATGCTTGACCAGTTCGGAAATAAAGAGGAAAACAAGCTTTACCGGGAACGGTTCGCCTCGCTGTTCAATTTCGCCACGGTGCCGTTCTTCTGGTCCGATCTGGAACCGGAGGAAGGGAAACCGCGTTTCGCCAAAGATTCCCCGAATATCTACCGCCGTCCTGCCCCCGATCTCTGCGTGGAATACTGCAAAGCGCACGGCATCGGCATGAAGGGACATTGTCTGATGTGGCAGACCACCATGCCGTTAT
>JAZUCR010000437.1:0-2645 GCA_045639225.1 Victivallales bacterium | reverse complement strand
ATTTCTGGTGCAGCCGAAATACGACGGCATCTCGGCCAGCTGGTCGGGCGGCATCCTGGCCACGCGCGGCGACGGCGAAACCGGCGAAAACATCACCGACAAAGTTCCGCTGATCGAACTCGAACATCCGTCCGGAACCATGCCGCTGGCGGAATTCAAGGGACAGACCCGCGGCGAAATCGTGATCCGCGAAGACGATTTCCGCACGCTGTATCCGAAAATCATGAACCGGAACGGCAGGCCTTACAAAAATTCCCGCAATGCCGCCGCCGGGATCATGGGTCTCAAAGATATTTCCCTGATGCTGCTCCAGCATGCCAAACTGACCTTGGCTGATTACTCGCTGCATTCCTGGAAAACCACCTGGAAGAATTTCCGGTCCGACTGGCAGAATCTGGTCGATCAGATCGAACAGCTTCCCTACCCGATGGACGGCATCGTGATCAAGCTGGCCGATCTGGAATATTCGCGTTCGCTGGGCAATACCGCGCACCATCCGCGCGGCCAGATCGCCTTCAAATTCAGCGGCGTGCGCCAGCAGTCCAAGCTGCTGAAAGTCGAATGGAGTTTCGGCAAAACTGCGCTCACGCCGGTCGCGGAAATCGAACCGGTGGAGATCACCGGCACCACGATCCGCCATGTCACGCTGCACAATCTCCAGAACATACTGGATCACGACATCCAGATCGGCGATACGGTCACGGTCGAACGCGCCGGCGATGTGATCCCTTATATCGTGGAATCCGTTCCCGGCGAAGTGCGCACGCCGTGCGTGATCGAAAACTGTCCTTCCTGCGGCGCCAGACTGGTCCGTGATCTGCCCGAACTGCGCTGCGTCAATCCCGATTGTCCGGAAACCCAGCTCATGCGTCTGCTCGCTGCGGTCAAGAACATCGGCATCGAACGGCTCGGCGAACCCAATCTCCGCCGTCTGCGCGAGGTGCTCGGAGTCAAGAATCTCAAGGATATTTTCAACCTGACCGTGCCTGACATCATGCGGCTGGACGGATTTCAGGAACTTTCCGCCAACAATCTCTACAAGGAGATCCAGGCCGCCCGGACCACGCCCGACTATCAGCTGCTGGCCTCGCTCAACATCAAGGGGATCGGTCCGAACATCGCCAAAGTCATTCTGAAAACGAACACGCTGAAAGAACTTGAGGGAATGAACGCCGAACAGCTGGCGAATCTCGAAGGGATCGGACCCGAACGCGCCGGCGCCATCGAAAAGGAACTGCGCGAGCGCAAAGCGGAGATCGACGAACTGCTCGAATGCCTCACCATCATTCAGACCAAATCCGATTCCTCCGAGGAACGGCCCACGGTCTGCTTCACCGGCAAAATGCCGGAAAAACGTTCGTATTACGAGAACCTGGCCAAAGCCAACGGCTATGACAGCGCGGACTCCGTCACTTCCTCGCTTTCCCTGCTGGTAACCGCTGAAGCCGATTCGACCTCATCCAAAGCGGTCAAAGCCGCCAAACTCGGAGTCAAAGTCATGACCCTCGCCGACTGGCTGAAAACCCTCGAAGGGAACGAAGCTGCAGCGGAGCAGAAACCGGACGATGATTTCCAGCTGACCTGGTGAGTCCGCAGCCTGCCGGTTACCGTCCCAGTTCTTTGAGCACGTATTGGACCGCAGACACCTTTTCATCGGAAGGCTTCCGGGTATTTTCGATGATTTCCATCGCCTCGAAAACCTTCATGCAGGCAGTCTGATAATCCATCCCGCCGATTTCCATGATCAGCCGGGTTGCGCGGTCGATCAGTTTTTTGTTGGTAGCGTCCACCCAGCTCATCCAGTTGCCGGTGATCCGTCCGAGCACCGCCATGGTCCCGGTCGAAACCGTATTCAAAACCAGTTTGACCGCCATGTGCTTCATCACCTGCAGCGAGGTTTCGGGCAGATCGCAGGGGACCACATAATCGCCTTCGGTCCCGCCGACTGCAAGCCGCTTGGAGAATGCAAACGATGGCTGGATTTTCTCGAAAGCGGAGAACAGAGCCGGATCGCTCTGCACGGTGCCAACGGTAACCAGCACGGCAGCGTCTTTACCGGTAACATTACGGTCTTCCGGAGACTCTTTGCCGACCTCGAACTTCAGCAGTTCGGCGGCCTGGATCTTCGGCAGATTGTTCTTCACGGAATCCGGTGCGCCCATCTGAATGTAATCTTCCAGTTTCCAGTTCAGACAGCGGAGCGGACGGTGCATGCCGTTCTGCCACGTTTCGGTCGTGGAAAAGAGCGGATTTTTGACAAATGCCCAGGGCCGCGGAGAAAGCGAATCGTCGTTTTTGCGGAACGGCGGCAGCATGAACGTCGGGGAACGTTCCGTGGTATCGGTGAAGATATCCAGCAGAAAATCATTGGCAAAATAGGTGATGAGACCTTTGCCGCGGTATATCCCGGCCTCGAAATCAAGGTAACCGGCAATGGCGTTGACCGAGGCCGGCGCTTCCAGTGCATCCAGCAGTTTTTCGAATTCGGCGGCATAATCGAACTGCGGTTTTCCGAGCAGCCGGTCCATAGTCGATTCCAGAGCACCGCCGGCGACCAGCTGTTCCGAAGTGGTGGCCTGCATGCGGGTGGAACCGGCCAGCGCCATCGGACCGCAGGAAAGATCGAGCACGCAGACGCGCGGGTC
>JAZUCR010000436.1:0-2506 GCA_045639225.1 Victivallales bacterium | reverse complement strand
ATTTCGTCTATACCGATGTCTGGGTCAGCATGGGTTTCGAGGAAGAATCCAAGAAACGGATGTCGATCCTGGCACCGTACCGGCTGGATATGAATACGCTGCGTCTGGCGAAGCCAGGGGCGAAAGTGCTCCACTGTCTCCCGGCGCACCGCGGCGATGAGATCACCGACGAGGTGATGGATTCCTCCGCGTCGATCGTCTTCGACCAGGCGGAAAACCGTCTGCATGTGCAGAAGGCGATCATGGCGCTGCTGATGGCGTAACCGATGCGTATCCTTTTCAACCTGCTTCCCTGCCTGGTGAATATCATCACCGGGCTTTTCATGTTTATCAGCGCCAAGCGGATGGCGGACAGCGGGGCCAGTTCCTTCATGGTTGCTGCGACGATGGCGGTCTGGGCATTCTTTTACGCCTCGTCCGCATTCATTCTGGGGCGTATTCTGACAAAACGCAATGGGGTGAAAGTGCTGCTGGCGGGGCAGGGGGTCCTGCTGATTGCGCTTCTGGGGTTGGCGCTGATGCCGAGTGTGACCGCACAGTATTTCTGGCTGCCGGGGACGGGTATCGGAACGGCCGCTTTCTTTACTTCATTCCAGGTGGTGGTGAAGCTGTTCGGCAAAGAGGAATATGCGTTGGAATCGGTATCGAAGAATGTGGCGGTCTATACCCTGAGCTGGAGTTTCGGAATTGCTTCGGGCCCGATGCTTACCGCGTTCGTCTGGGGTCTTTTTTCACCGGAGGAAGGCTGGCGATACTGTTATTTCATCACGATCGGCATGGTGCTTTTCATCACGAGCTGTCTGGTGCTGATGAACGGTTTTGTGAAACGGCGTCTGGCGGAACTGGGTGAAACGGAAGAACAGACCGCGGCTCCGGTCATTCCCGAGGAGCAGAAAGCGCTGCCGGATCTGATCATAGCGTCCTGGTCGATGGCGATTTTTTCGGGTTGCGTGGTGGCGATGATGCGCACGCATCTGCCGGATTACTGCACGAAAGTCCTGCACATGGAAACCTGGAAGCAGGGTGCTGTGCTGGCGCTGATCAGTTATGCTCAGGCGTTTGCCGGACTGGCGTGCTGGAAGGCGCGCCGCTGGCAGTATCGGCCCACGGTGCTGGGCGTCTCCGCGTTCGGCGGAATCATTGCGATGCTGATTTTCAGTTTCAGTGCCAATTTCCATGCTTATCTGCTGGCGGCGGTGCTGCTGGGGATCTTCTACGGCGTCTTTTATTTCATGTCGACTTTCCATGCACTGATCAATCCGGTCAAGACCGCGCGTTATGCGGGCGGCAACGAAACGATCGTGGGATTTACCGCGATGCTGGCGCCGATTGCCGGCGGGATGCTCGCCATGCAGAGCGGCGAGATGCGGTTCCCGTTCTGGCTGGGAGCGGCATTCATGCTGCTGGCGCTGGTCTCTTTTGTCTTTTTCTCCATCCGGGCGCGGAAAGCCAATACTTCCGCCTCGGCTGAATGAATGGTTATTGTTTCACCGCATCCTTCAGCAGTTTCATATAATCGCGCAAGGGCCGGTATCCGGCGCGTTTCACAATGACTCTGCCGTTTTCATCCAGCAGGATGAAGGCGGGGACTCCGCCGGGAAAAGCGAGTTCGCGGCAGACCTCCTGGTTGTGCTTGAGCTGTTCCGCCGGCAGCGGATTTTTACGGGGCGAATCGAGGTAAAGCAGGATGAGGTTTTTGTCCGCGAACCTTTTGAATTCCCGTTTGGACAGGACATCTTTGCGGAGCTTGATGCAGAAACCGCACCAGTCCGAACCGGTATGGAGAACAAAAACCTTCTTGTGTTTCTGTTTTGCCAGCGCCATGGCGGCGGGATAATAGATCTGCCATTGTGAATCCGGCCCGCCTCGCCAGCCGGCAGGGGTTGCGGGAATCTCGGTCTGCTGAACGGGAGCTTTCCGCGTCTCCGTGTTCTTCTTTTTCGCCGGTTCTGCCGGCTTTTCGGCAGAGCGGCGCTTAAGGTCAGCAGCCGGCTCGGCCGGTTCGTAACGGGACTGCTGCGGTTTTTCCGTCTGCAGGAATTCCATGAATGCCGGCAGCGGCAGATATCCGGATCTACGCCGGACAATTTGCCCGTCCGGGTCCATCAGAATATAAGACGGGACTCCGCCGCGGAATCCGAATTTCCGGCGGATCTCCTGATTATGTTTCACCTGGTCGGCCGGCTGCCGGGTGCGTCTGGGAAAATTCAGATACAGCAGCACCAGATTCTGCGCGGCATATTCTTTGAATTCATCGGATTGAAAGACTTCACTGGCCAGCCGTTTGCATGGTGCGCACCAGTCGGCGCCGGTGCAAAGGACCAGAAGATGACGTTTTCCTTCACGGGCTTTTTCGGAAGCCGGCTGGAAATTGACGAACCATTCGGGTGATGGTCCCGGCTGCCATCCGGACGGCACTGCCGGGACCGGCGGCGGGGGGGGAGGCAGCGGCTGAGGAACCGGAGCGTCCGGGTCCAGCGGCACCGGAATGGCCAGGTCGGCTTTG
>JAZUCR010000435.1:0-2699 GCA_045639225.1 Victivallales bacterium | reverse complement strand
AACAACTCCTTGGCTCACAGAACGACATGGCTACGATCCGACTTCAATGCGAAAAACATTTCGAAACCGCAGCGCGGGAATTGGCCGTTATGGAGTCGATCGGCTTCAATTCGATCCGCGTGATCCTGGAATTTATTGTCTGGGAGAAGGAACATGATTCCTTTATGGAACGTTTCGAGCGTTTCCTTACGCTGGCGGACGCCCATAAAATCAAGGTGATGGTCTGTTTCGGGAATGACTGCACGGTTCCGAAAAATGCCCATTACCGGGCACCGCATCTGGGCAGGCAGGAATGCGACTGGGGTTATCACAGCGCCAGGAAGTATTCGCCGCAGGGCAGTTTTCCCGATGAGGTGGGCCACAGTATCCTGGATGACCCGGAGACAGCGGAGCGCTTTTACGGGATGGTCCGTGAGATCGTCATGAAATACCGCACGGATTCCCGGATCTGCGTGTGGGACCTGTTCAATGAGCCCGGCAACAACAACCGCGGCGCTATTTCCGTACCGCATGTGCAGAACATTTTCGACACCGCACGCGCCTGTGATCCGGTCCAGCCGCTGACCTCCGGCATCTGGCATTTCAATCCTGCGAACCTGAACCCGTCGGAAAAATTGTGTCTGGAGCTTTCCGATGTGATATCTTATCACAATTACGGGAGCTATGCCGACAATGTGGTGCAGATCGACCAGCTCCGGAAGTTCGGCCGTCCGCTCCTGAACACCGAATGGCTGAACCGGATCACGCATAATACCATACAGGAATGTTTTCCGCTATTCTTTCTCGAAAAAGTTTCCTGCTGGAACTGGGGATTCGTTGCGGGACTGAATCAGACGTATGAGCCCTATGAAGCCATGTGGAAGGCGGAAGAGCGAGGGGAAGCCGATCTGCTGGATTTCACCAAATGGCAGCATGACCTTTTCCGTCCGAGTCTGCGTCCGTATGATCCGAAGGAGATCAAAATCATCCGCCGTTTCTGTGAACTGGCGGACCGGAATTTTGCCGCGGAGGGAAAATAATGAAGCTGAAAATGTTTTGTGCATCCGCCATCCTGTTGTTTGCCGCGGCGGCATTTGCCGATTCCTTTTCTGTGGTAAAGGACGGCAGAAGTTTATGTAAATTCCACACGGGAACAAGGGTATACGATTCCTTTGCCAAACAGGAATTTCTTGATCTGATGCGCACCGTCACCGGCGCCGGCGGGGAATTCGAACCGGACATCGCCAAAGCGAAACCATGCAATGTTTATATCGGTTCCTGCCAGGAAGTTCTGGAAGCGCTCGGCAGAGAACGGGTTGCGAAACTGCGTGAAGGGGAAACCATCGTTGCCGGAAAGGACAAATCCCTGTATCTGGTCGGCGGCGGAGAACTCGGCACCTTGTATGCCGTATACGATTTCTGGGAAAAATACGGCAAATACCGTCTTTACGGCGAATATGATGGCGCCGAAACGTTCCGGAAGACGGCGGATGTCGTCTGGGACGGCAAGGAACTTTCCACTTATCCGGCATTCGATGGATTCCGTGAACGGTACAGCGGACGGGAACTGCGCAATACCGCCCGCTACATGATCCGGAACCGCAACAACACCTCGCTGCTCGGGAAAAAGCCTTATCTGACTCCGCCGTTTCAGGGCAAATTCTTCCGCCACTTCGGACCCCAGCACGGTCTGTTCCTCTGGGTCCCGGCGCTGAAGCCGCTGAACGTGACCGGCTGGCTGGTCAAAAACCGCAACGGCAGCAAAATCACGTTGGAACCGTGGGAACCCATGTTCGAAAAACATCCGGAATATTTTTCCATGAACGCGCAGGGAAAACGGATCCCCAACGGACAATTGTGCTTCAGCAATCATGAGGTCCGGAAACTGCTGACCGAACGGTTCCGGCTGGTCGCATCGAAATGCGGAAAAGGCATTTATATGGTCGGCAGCAATGACACCCATAATGTCCGTTACTGCTACTGTGAAAAATGTGCGGAGCTGATGAAGAAGTATCAGTGCAACGGCGGTCCGCTGTGGGATTACATGCTAGAACTGTGCGAACAGGTCAAGGACATGCCAGGCGTATATGTCACGACCCTGATTTACAAAGGTTGGGAACAGACGGAACAAGCTCCAACCGGAGTGAAATTCCCATCCAATTTCATCGCGGATGCAGGACTGCTGAATGCGGACCGGACGCCTTCGGAAATGGGAAAAAGACGAAATCCGGACGGCACGTTCTTTGTTCCCTATGAAAATCTGAAGCAATGGTGCAAAATCTGCAGTCATGTTTCCTGCTGGTATTACTGCAACAACGTTCCGACGCAGGGGTATCGGCGGATCCAAAAGGAATTCCGGGAACTCCGGGCGGCGGGAGTAAGAAGTGTCGGTTCCTGCGGCGTCGGCGGAGGAATTGAGTTCAGCGATATCAATCAGTACATGTTCTTCCAGCTGGCGAGAAATCCGGATATGGATGCGGAAACCGCGGTCCGCGAGATTCTGGCTCATAAATACGGTGCAGCCGCTGAAAAAATGTATCGCTACATGACCGAAGCGCAGCAAATCCATTTCGATCAGCTGACCAAATTCAAATCGCTGTGCGGCTCGGAAGACACCTATGAAAAAATCAATTATATTTCAGGTGAAAAACTGGTGGAATGGCAGAAACTGTTCGATGAAATGACCGAAAGTCGGATCGTAGCCATGTCGTTCTGGAGCC
>JAZUCR010000434.1:0-5771 GCA_045639225.1 Victivallales bacterium | reverse complement strand
TGCTTCGGCTCATTGATCGTTCCCAAGATCAGCAATGCTGCCTCGATTATGGATGTTTTAACAGAAAGAGGAGTGGAAGCTGAACTTTTCCTTGCCAAAGTCCATGACAAAGTTTTGGATGTAATCAATCAGGCGGACTATCTTTCACAGAAATACCATGTGGTAGTGACCAATCCCCCGTACATGGGCGGCAAGGGAATGAATGCAGACTTGAAACGCTTTGCGGAACGACTTTATCCCGACAGCAAATCCGACCTCTTTGCCATGTTTATTGAACGGTGTTTGCAGTTGGTGCAGCATCAGGGAACGATTGGTATGATCACTATGCAGAGTTGGATGTTCCTCTCTTCCTTCGAGGACCTGCGGACTAAATTGCTGGATGGAGACACCATTCTCACCATGGCTCACCTGGGACCGCGAGGGTTCGATTCCATCGGCGGGGAAGTCGTTCAGACCACGGCATTTACAATGGCCAACGCCTTTATTTCCAACTGTCAGGGGGCCTTTATCCGGTTGGTCGACGGCAAAAACGAAGCTGAAAAAGCGGCTATGTTCAAGGAGGCGCTCCGATGAGACTTTCTGAAGAAAAATTACGGCAGCTGATAACGGACCTGGAGTCTGAAAATGTGGAACGCACCCGCGCATTCGATAAAGTGGACAAGATGGGACAGGCAATTTGTGCGTTTGCCAATGACCTTGCTGACCGCGGAGAACCCGGATATCTGATCCTGGGGGTGGAAAACGATGGAAAGATTTCCGGCAAACGGATCAATGACGAGCAGCTGACTTCGCTCGGCGGATGGAAAACGGAAGGCAACCTGCTGCCTCCTCCGGCTATGGCGCTGGAGCATTTTCATTTCCCCGAAGGCGATGTCGTCGTCCTTACTGTTTTCCCATCCGCATATCCGCCGATCCGTTATCAGGGACAGGTCTGGGTGCGGATCGGAGCTCGCAAAGCACTGGCCTCGGATGAAGATATCCACCTGCTGGAGGAAAAATGTCAGCGCCATGGACGCCGATTCGAGGAACAGCCGTGCCTTGCCGCGAGAATCGAGGACATGGATCTGGAGATTTTCCGGACTCAGTACCTTCCACGGGCCATCCAGTCTGAAGTGATCGAAGAGGATGACCGTCCGGTTCGCGAGCAGCTGGCTGCCCTGCGGTTCTATGACCGGGAATCGGAAACCCCGACCAACCTCGGCATGATCCTGTTCGGAAAGCATCCGGAAATGTACATTCCTTCCGCCTATCTGCAATATGTTAAATTTGCGGCTTCCGACAATGCCGGCGACATTTTGACTGAGCATGCTTATAAAGGTCCTCTTCTGAAAATCATCGCCGATTTGGATGGCTTTATCAAAGTAGGAATCGCATCTCCGCGGTCGGTACGGGTTTCCTCTCTGCGCGAGGAGATCGTCAAATCCTTTCCTGACTGGTCCATCCGGGAACTGCTCCTGAATGCGATCATTCACCGGGACTACCAGATCGGCAATGCTCCGATCAAATTTTACGATTATAACGGATTCCGCCTTGAAATTTCCAACCCCGGCGGGTTATACGGACAGGCAAAGCCGGATAATTTTCCCTTTGTCAGCGATTATCGGAATCCGCTGCTGGCGGAGGCCGTCAAAGTGATGGGGTATGTGAACAAATTCAACCGCGGTATTTCCAAAGTCAAGGCTGAATTGGAAAATAATGGCAATCCGCCGCCCATCTTCGATGTGAACAAACGAACAGAGTTTCGGGTCACCCTTCTGCCCAGTGATTCTCCTGTGAAAACAACTGAAAATGAGCCATTAAATGAGCCGTTAAACAAGTCCTGTGGCGAGAAAAATGAGCCATTAAATCAGAAAACAACCGAAAATGAGCCATTAAACAAGCGCCGTGGCGAGACAAATGAGCCATTAAATCAGAAAACCACTGAAAATGAGCCATTAAAAAGGTCTTCACGCAGGGAAGAAAAGAAAAACGAACAGAAGAAACGTCTGCTGGAATATATTGAGGCTCATCCCCGGAGTCGGCAAAAAGAACTGGCGAATTACCTGAATATTTCCCTGGCGACATTGAAACGGCTGCTGGAGGATATGACTTCAGATCCGGCCAATGCCAGAATCGAACATCGGGGCTCCAAAAAGACCGGCGGCTGGTTCATCAAATCATGAGGTTTCGGAAAAATGGAAAAAGCGATTCCCTGCTTGAAAATAATACCCATACGGTGTAGATTGATAAGGCCGTCGTACTGCGGTCGCCTTTTCTCAAATTACACCAGCAAAGCCGAAAAGGCACAGATGTTTCAGGAGGCAGAACAGTGAAGAGCAGAACATTATCGATTTTCTTGTTAAAAAACAATTTTAATGCGGAAAATGCATTGAAAAAAGATTGTTCGTTAAAGGAAACTCCATGCAGCAATTTGCCAGAAAAAGCAACAGTCTTTCTCAGCAATAGGGAATTAAGTGAGCCATGGTGGAAAACATACTTGGGTATCGGGGAAAAGATTTCACAAGGGTTGCAAGGAGCAATATTATTTCTCCCATGCGGGGAAAGAACATTTGCGATCACATTTGGAAATGCCTATCACAATTTGAGGGAAGAAAGTTACGAATACGATTTTGGCTTGCTTGTGACACTCAATAGTGTTGACAAGGACGCATTAAAGAGTACAGACATTTTTCAGCCGGAAAATGATTTTAGACAGAGGCTTCAAACGCCAAAAAGTTCAGATTTGACATTTTTCGATTTTGATAGAGACTCCTCAATTATCAAGCGCCTGACAGGCAGCGTGAAAGAGGAATGTAAAAAGTTATTCTCAAATGTTACAGGCGCCAATAATCTACGGATAACGACAAAAAAGTCTGTTTCAGAATTGATACTGTTGTGTCAAGAACTGCTTTGTATATATCAAAAAGACGACTATAAAAAATCCTTTCCTGACTTGCACAATATTCGGCCTATAAAAGATCCGGAAAAACTCATTAGTTTGAATGCTGCCTTAATTGATAAGCTCAAATTGAGATCAGATGAAATCATTCTGACTGTTCCTGATATCATTGACTATAGCAGTATTACAAAAATTAAATTTTTGAGAAACCGTAATTCAACTTCATACGATAGAATCGACATGTCTTCTTTCTATCAGGATCCAGGTGTTGATTTGAATTCTATCTCCTTAGACGATCTTCGATGTAAATATGAGATTATTCTTCTTGATGATAATGGACAAGAAAGAGATGGCTTTTCTCTGTTTAGATCATTGATATGGGATTATTCCAATAATAATGGAGAGGTCTTTCACTTATGCGATGGGAACTGGTATCAGGTAGAAAAAAAATATCTTGATATACTACAGAAGGAAGTCGATAGAGCGTTTAAGCATTATGCACTTCCTGACTACCCTATTAAAGGACAACAACATGATAACGAAGGAGAATATAATACTGAGGTTTCGAAACAGAATAAAACTTTGATTTGTTTAGATAAAAGTAACATCGCTCCTAATGGGCAAAAACAGGTGGAACCCTGTGATTTGTTCACTGTAGATACTGAAACTGCTCTGTATATTCATGTAAAAAAAGGAACGAATTCCTCTTCCTTAAGTCATCTTTTTAATCAAGGAGTGAATAGCATTACCTTGATCAACTCTGTTGATGAATCCACTCTCAAAATGGAAAATTTGATCCGGAGTAAAATCGGTAGTAATGATTTGGACGCTTATCTTTCTCCCGTCAGAAACAAAAAGTCAAAGGTTATTTTTGCTATCATAAGTAATAAGGATCCGAAGTCGAAATCCCAAGCCCTTCCTCTTTTTTCAAGGATTTCCTTAAAGAGAGCAATACAATCGTTGAAATCAATGAATGTCTGCCCTCTTGTCACATTTATAAAGGATACTTTGACAAAATGACCACAGATAAGAGCAAACGGCTTTTTCAGGTTACTGCGGAAGATTTTAAGAAAATTCCCGGCAGTCCAATTATTTATTGGTTTGGTGTACAACTCAGAAAAATATTTGTAGAAAACCCTGCAATTGGGTCTGTTGTGACTTCTCGCTGTGGCATGAATACTGGTGATAACGATTTTTATCTGCGTCTATGGTTTGAAGTCGGTGTGTTAGATATAGGATTTGAATACTCTTCTTGCAAGACATTTCTAGAATCAGATTTTCTGTATGCTCCGTATAATAAGGGGGGGACATTTCGAAAATGGTTTGGCAATCTTGATTATGTCATCAAATTTGACAAATATAACTATACAAATCTTAGCTGTCAAGGAAATCATCTCCCCTCGAAGGATTTTTATTTTTGTGAATGTATAACCTGGTCTGATGTGACATCGGCACATAATGGCGTTTGTTTTCGATTTATGCCTCAAGGAAGTGTTTTTGATGGAGCGGCGGCAGTATGTTTTCCCTCGAAAGATAAATGTCATGAAATTCTTTGCTATCTCAACACAAAATTTACAAGAAAGCTTGCCTCATTTCTTAATCCGACTCTACATTTTAAATTAAATGATTTTGCTAAATTGCCGCTTCCAAAACTTGGTTCATTCTATGATTCCCAAGCAAAGCGATGTATCTTTATAGAAAAAACCGACTGGGATTCATACGAAACCTCTTGGGATTTCCAGAATAATCCCCTGATTGACGCACAAAAACGTTGCGAAAAAATAGGAAAAATCCACTCGGCTTATTTGCAGTTGCGTGAAGAGTGGCGCAGAAGTTGCGAAGAAATGCGACGCCTCGAAGTGGAAAACAACCGCATCTTTATCGAAGCCTACGGACTGCAGGATGAACTTTCCCCGGAAGTCCCCTGGAATGAGATCACTTTGACCTGCAATCCCTGGTACCGCTACGGCAAATCCCCGAAGACGGTCTGCCGTGATGGTGAAGAGTTGCTTGAAAGCACATCCGATTTGCCGGTCAGCGACAACTGGGGGATCGAACATGGCGGGCGAATTATAGTCATGCCGCCGGTTGTCAGAATGAAAAGCCGTTTCATGCCGTTCAATCAGGACTTGGAAACCCGTCTGCTGTCCGACACCGTAAAAGAGTTCATTTCATACGCGGTCGGCTGCATGATGGGCCGGTATTCCCCGGAAAAGCCGGGATTGACCCTCGCCGGTCAATACTTCGGACAAAATGCGGATTCGGCAATCTATGAGACGACAGTCACAGGGGACAATATTTTCTCTTCTGGGGCCGCCAGTGTCAGCTATGAAGTCCAAGCGGGACAGTATCACCTGAAATCTTCCTATTCCACTTTTTATCCTGAAATGGGTAACGGCCAACATTTTATCATGGATCGTGATGGGGTGCTTCCCATTCTGGATGAAGAATGGTTTCTCGATGATATTGTGACTCAGTTCAAGGCATTTACGGCATTGGTATTTGGTGAGGAAAATCTCACCGAGAACCTTGGCTTCATCGAAAAAGTTCTGGGCAAGGATATCCGCAAATATTTTGTCAAGGATTTCTATAAGGATCATGTCCAGCGCTACAAGAAACGTCCCATCTACTGGCTGTTCAGTTCCCCGAATGGATCGTTTAATGCCTTGATCTACCTGCACCGCTACACGCCGGACACGGTAAGCATCGTCCTGAATGAATATCTGCGGGAGATGATGACCAAGATCCGTTCGCGGATCGAACATCTGGTCCGAGAAAACAACCGTGCGGACATCGGCAATGCGGAAAAAACGCAGAATATGAAGAAGATCGACAAATACACTGCGCAGCTGACCGAACTGGAAGATTATGAACGGGACATTCTTTTCCCGCT
>JAZUCR010000433.1:0-10605 GCA_045639225.1 Victivallales bacterium | reverse complement strand
GTCAGATAATCCAGACGATTGTCTATGTCAAATAATCCGTTCAGCATCCTGTCCTCCTGTCATTGATGCTGTAATATACAGTCTCTCGCATTCTTTTGCCAGCGTCATCTCAATTTATCCTCGAATAAATAGAGATACCCTAAAGTATATTCGCCAGATCGGCGATATGATGCAGGGCGGCGTCTGCATCATTGATCCCCGGCACCAGCGGACAGCGCAGAATGATCGAATTACGTCCGACGGCTTTCAATGCTTCTGCCGGACCGGATTCCGTGCATTGCCGGAATCGAACAGCAGTTCCGGTTCGAAGGATTGCGATTCGGGGTTGTGACATCAGCGGCAACGCAGCGGGCAGCCTTTGATGAAAACCATGGATCCCCAGTCCGTCATGCACCGCGAATTTTTCAATGTCGAAAACGATTGCTTCTGCACTCATTTGTCACTTGTATTGTCAACTGATGAGTTTGACCGAATCCACGCGGAACGAAGATGCCGGCAGACCCGCTGCATTGTAAAGCGAACTTACCGGATTGTCTGACCATGCGTAATACACTTTGCATGGGATCGGCACGTCAGGGGAATCCGCAAGGATGGAATCGCCTTCAATGACAACATGTGCCGCAGGGTGGAACACCCCGTCCATCCCCGCAAGATAAAAACTCATCGCGGCATCCGCTTTCAGGGTCAGTCCAGCCGCGTGTGCAAACGTCATGCGGATCTTGCCGTTTTCAGCCGTGCAGCTCCGGAGCAGCGGGCCGGAAGGTACGGCATCCATACGGTGATACACGTTCCGCAGCGCATTTGCGGCAAGCCGGTCTCCCACGGAATGTTTGTCCTGCGGATGGATATCACGCGCTTCCCCGATATCGATCGCCGACGCCATATAGACATCCGGTATCTCTTCGCAGGCAAGCCGCTGCATTTCCCTCAGAACCGCCCATGCGGATCTCGGATCGAATGCGGACTTATTCCGGAAATTGGCAAGCTGGACCTGGAGGAACGGAAAATCTCCCTGTCCCCAGCGGTAGCGCCAGTCACGGATCATGGTTTCGAGTTTCCGCAGATACGTGAAACTCTCCTGAAGCGAACGGGCATTGCTCTCTCCCTGATACCAGATCACACCGCGAATGGCATACGGGATCAGCGGACATATCATGGAATCGAAAAGGATCCCCGGCGTATTGGGATTGCCGGGCCCCTTCGGAATCGCAGCAGGACGGTACAGGACCCCCATATCAAATTCTGCAAACGCTTTCCATGACCCCGCGAGGGGGATCGATTCGTCCGTATCCGGGCAGTAAAGCCGATAGCTTGAGGCATCCCCCCAGAAGGCGCCGGCAAACAGGAAAGAGTAAGCGCGGATCGCGATCGTATTTTCTCCCGGTACAGCCAGTCCTGCAGGAACAGAATACCTCCTGTCTGCATCCCCGTATTCCGTTTCAAAATCCTTTCCGGTCCGGCCGATCTCCTCGCCGTTGAAATAGGTGATGTCATGTTTGTCGATGCCGCCGGTTTCCAGAACCAGCTTCCGCCCGGCCCATTCCGGAGGAAGCATGATCTTTTTCCTGACCCAGACCGCGCCGTTTCCGGCAATTTCCTGCTCGATCCAGTTTCCTGGAACCGTCATGTCCTTCCAGGCGGAATCATCGAAATCAGGACGCGCCCAGCCTTTTCCCACACCTTTGTTGCCGGGGTCCGTCCTCGTCATTTTATTGAAATCAATACCGCCGCTTTCAGTATTTTTCACTTCCCATGCGGACTCCTTACGCAGCACCGCATCCGTTTCCCGGGCCATGGGCGCGGTGTCCGGATTCATCAGAAGACCGGAACGGCTGGTCCATGCCTCCGCAATGGTCCCGCCCCACGCTGAAATGATCAGGCCCACGGGGACATCCAGCTTCTCCCGCAAAGCGCGTCCGAACCATGCCGCGACAGCCGATGCCGAAGGGGCATTCTGCGCATCCATCCGTTTCCAGCTCCCCTCGCAGGTTTTCTCCATTGTCCCGGAAGCGATTCTCTCCACATTGAAAAAGCGGAACTTTTCCGGCTCGCTGACGGTTTTGCAGAACTCCGCTTCCTGCTGACGCCCCACCAAATCGTTTTTGTTATAAGCTACATTCGTCTTCAGTAAATATTCCATATTGGACTGTCCCGATGCCAGCCAGACCTCGCCGACAAGCACATCTTTTACGACAACAGTCTCCCCCGTGTCCTGATCCGAAACGGTTAGATCATACGGTCCGCCGGCTTCCAGCGAGGGAAGACGCAGCAGGAATTCTCCCACGGATGACGTTTTCGTAAACGCTGTTTTTCCGGCAAGTTCCGCTCGGATCCTGCTGTTCGGTGCGCTTTCTCCCCACACGGGGATATCCACATTTCTCTGAAGAACAACGCCATCCTGAAATAGAGAATTTAAAATCATAACGGAAAAACTCCTTCTGTTCATTTTGAGCCTATCTGAATCTGTGAAACAGATACGGATTTTCACTACTGTCTGGTAAAAAATACCGGGATTGATTGTTAAAGTCGGATTCTGCGCTATGTTAAAGGTGCCTAAAATCTTTAGGGAACCTCTATCAATATCTTTTTGACAGAAATTCCGACGCCAGTTCCGAACGGCCGCCGCAACCGATCAAAGCAATTTTCGATTTCATATATTAATTCCTTCCAAAATAGTCAGTATCATAAATTTATCTGCGTCCTGTGAATCCATGGATCCGCTCTTTTATTCTGCGAACTTGATGCAGCCGTTCAATCGCGATAATCCGCCGCCACTTTCTGAGGCAGACCGGTTTCCGCCGAACGGATAGCCGCTTCGGCAAACGCCACGGTCCCAGTCCCTTCATAAACATCGCTTGGGAAAAACGTCCCGTTTGCCAAATGGTCGACGAAGGCATCCAGTTCGAATTTGATATGATGCGCAACGCCGAGTGACGGAATTTTGGTGAATTTGAATTCTTTGGACGTGGTATAGATGCTCTCTTCCGCAATTTCCACAAATGCCTCGTCGCGATAACGCAATGTCCCCTTGGTTCCATAAACAATGGTCTGCATGGTGTAAGGCGCTTTGGTGCCGATGGAAACGAATATGCGTCCGATGACGTCATTCGGGAACTTGGCAATGGCCACGCCGGTATCAGGTTTCGCCCAATCCGTCAGGAACTTGTGATTCATGTAGCAGGTCACTTCCGTGGGATTGCCGGCAAGGAACCGCAGAAGATCCAGCGCGTGACAGCCGCCGCCGATAAACCCGTAACGTCCGACCTCTTTGCTTTTCCGCCATCCTTCCCAGCCGGACGAATCGATATCTCCTTTGACCGCCTTCACATCGCTGAAGGCATAATCATGCGCATAGGCGCCTTCCACCGCCACGATTTCACCGATACGTCCGGAATCAATGATTTGTTTCATGACAAGGAAGCATGGTGCATAACGGCAGACCTGGCCGGTCATGAATTCCTTTCCGCTTTTTTTGACCGCTTCGATGATTTTCCGACAGTCGGCAACCGTCGGCGCCAGCGGTTTTTCGCAAGCCACGTGTTTGCCCGCCATCAAAGCGCGGACGCTCTGGTCGGCATGGAACTGATCCGGTGATCCGACCACCACGATATCCGCATCCGAAGCGTAAATTTCATCTTCGGTCTTTGCAACGGGAATGTTTCTGGAAAGGTAATAATTCGTATCGATCCGGGAATATTTTCCGAAGGCGGGGTCGTAGACCATGCAAAGTTCCGTAGTCGGCAATTCAACGGCCGCCTTTGCCCATTCTCCGCCCATTCCAAGACCCAACACTGCAACCCGATACTTTTTCATTTTTTCCTCCTGTATGATTCAAGGTCGTTATTTTCAAAATTACTGTATACATGCAGATTGAACCGCATTTTTTTTATCTTTTTTCCGTTTTCAAAATTTCCATCTCTTCCGGCAGCAGATTGTTTTTCACAACGGTTTTTCCGCATTGCTCAAAATTCAACGGCTTGCCCGGAGACTGACTGTGATAGGAATTGTCTCTGATCCAACGGTTCCCGGAAAATACCAGATCATCGGTCCGAAACGCACTCAGCAGCCTTCCGTGATTATCCCGGAATTCATTGTCCAATATCCGGATATGACGATGGTAAAACTCATTTTCCTTCATGGAACAAACCGAAGGCTGAAAACTGATGACTGCACCGCGGGAAGTGCCGCCGAGGTAAAAACAATTGTCAAAAATATTATTTCGGACCGTCATATCATTAACAGGCCCTGCCTCAAACCAGTAGGTAGAATCACCAGCCGCCAGAATAGCTGTTCCCGGAGTATGGAACAGATTGTTTTCAATGACCACATGTCCGCCGCTGGAACACAAAACCCCCCGAGGCTGGTTGCTGCGGAACACACAATCCCGGATCAGAACGTCCGGCTGACGGTCCAAATTCAGAACAGGGATACCGAAAGGCGTCTTTTCGGAAATCGGTTCCTCCGTGTCAAACCAGGCATACTGTTTGCCGTCCTCCACAAATTTAACTGTATAGATTTTCCCGTCGATGAGAAGATGTTCGCCTTTTTTCACAAACGGAACCCCAAATTGCTGATAATGTCCGGCCCGGAGGAAATGCACCTCTTTCTTCTGCGGAATATAAGACCGGTAGACACCGTGGATATTCACCGCATCGTCCCATTGATTTTCAAAAAGACAATCCAGCAGGGTGATTTTTCCGCCGCAGTTTGCGAAATGGACCGCATCATCTGAAACAGAAACGAAACGCCCGCTTCCCGGCCGAACCTGTGTCCTCACCCGCTCCAGACTCAGATCGAACGAATTCTGCGCCACCAGCCCCATGCCGCAGGCAGAATAAAAGGTCACCTCACGGATTTCCACGCCATGGCAGGAATCCAGCACCAACCCTGGTGTCAGTCGGGCTTCCGGTTTCATCACAATCCAGTCACCGGCTTCCGCCCGGCTGTAACGATTGGGAAAAACCACCAGATGCGGCTCAATTTCCCGGACCGGAGAAATGTCGACAAAACCGGAAGGACGGCCTTCGGCACGTTCCCGGCGGACCGTGTCGAAAACTTCCCAGGGGAACGATTCTTTCATGAATTTGTAATCATCGTCAATGAAACAGATTTTCCCGTCGATGATCCGGTAATTCTGATGAGGCGTAAAACGCAGCGTGACAGAATTGTCATCACATTCTTCAACCTGGGCTTCAACCATGGACGGCACGGCAAAGTCTATCGAAAAGCCGCTCAGACGGAGATTCCGGATCTTTGAAAAAAAGAACGGAAGCACACGTCCATGAAAAATAAACACGGCATTTTCACCCTGAATTGCGAAATCCTCCCGGTTCTCCGCAAAAAAAATGACCCGTTTAAGTCCCTCATCATTGTTGGTGATGTAAAGATACCTGTTCTCCGTTCCTTCCGGATAAAAATGATAGGTCCCGGAAGGGAAAAAGAGACCGTTTCGATGCTCACGAAGAGCCTGGATTACTGCCGGTGTCCAATTTTTCAATTTCCGGCAGCCGCTGAAATCTTGTATATTTTTCATGGATTGTCTGTCTCCAAATAAGTTTTTCCGGGAAATTTACCTAATTCGAACCAGTTCCCCGTCTTTTCCCGGTTTCAATTCTGCGGTCTCGCCCCGGCAAAGGGTTAAGGTCAGGCGATCCGGGCAATCTGCGGTACGGATATGGATTTCGGCATCCCTGCCTGCCATCAGATTCAGATAACGGGTTTTCCCTCGTTCAAAACGGCCCGAGGCAGTGATTCCGCCGGAGAGTTTCAAGCCGGTCATTTCCGCATATTTCCAAGCGAGGGGAACTCCGTAAAAGAAATGCAGTTCGCCATTCATGGCATGGGCCAGAATATCCTGAACGGCACTGACCGATCCCATGGCCCCGTCGATCTGCATGATTTCACCGCGTTCGCAGGCAATGAATGTCAATCCGGGAAACCAGGCATCATGCAGCGAAGCACCGCCTTCATTATTGAAACAGCGCTGCCACAATTCCAGAGTCAGCACCGCCATTTCGGCATGTTTCAGCCGACTGCGGATCTGCGATCCCCACGGCATGGCCCAGCCGGTCCAGGCGCCAAGTCCGTTTTTGGTCCAGTGAAAAATCGACCGTTCAATGATTTTCTTCCATTCAGGATCATGCAGATCAAAAATATCAAAAGGAACCAGTCCGCCCAAGTGGGAATGATGCCGATGGCTTTCACGAAGTTTAAGACCTTTCCAAAGCGCGATCTCCTGATCCGGGCCTTTGCCGGCAATGGAACAGAGCGGCAGTTTTTCCTCGACTTCCTGCCAGAAAGGATCGGGCTTGATTTTCAGAATCGAAGCTGCTTTCAGGAGATTCCGGGCAAGCCGATGAATTGCCGCCAGCTGAAAACTTGAGTTGATTCCCCAGGCATTGATCCGGGCATCACGGTATTCGGGGGAAACACTGACAGGAAGCTCCAGCGATCCATCCGTTTTTTGAACCAGCATCATTTGAAAAACCCGCATGGTTCCGCGCATGAAATCATAAACCTTGTCCCGGAGATAATCCCAATCCGTATTGATATCGCAGTAATCGAACATGATCTGGGAAATCCATGCCGCACAGGCATGATCAGCACTGCCGGTCCAGAAACTCCCCATGCAGGTGCAGCGGTCGTCCACCGCATGAGGAAGCATGTAACCGTCTTTGATCCCAACGAAATTTTCCGCATTGCGGCGAAGGATTTCACGCCAGGAAAAAATCATCTCGAAAAAACGCTTCAGATGATCGTCCAGACCGGCACGAAGTCCAGGTGACAGACACATCTGGACATTGATATTGAAATGGTAGTCGCCCTGCCACGGCGGCAGACGGTCATCTTCAATCCAAGGTCCCTGCAGACCCGGAGGCGGACCTGCCGGATTGGTCATGATTCCGTATTTGTACATGCCATGGAAATATATCTGTTCCAAGCCGTCATGATCCAGCGCCACGGATGGAACTCTGTTCCAATAATTCTTCCACCAGGATGAACTGCCGCGAAGCAAATCGGAAAACGAACCGAGGTATACTTTGGTATACGTTTTCAGTGGTTTTGTTCCCCGCATCAGATTGAAACTCAATTCATCTTCCGAATGCTGCAGGATGGCGATACATGCCGAATCCGCAGGAAACGGCTGAAGGAATGCCTGCCGATTGCCATCCTTCCATCTCTCCGGTGGAGAGAACCCATGCTCTTCCAGTGAATTATGCTCGCAGAGTTCAAATTTTTTGAAATCCTGACCGCGGAAAATGTTCCATGAAGGAATCAAACAAACCTCGGATTTTTCCGGAATGCCTTTCCCAACAAGGCCTTGCCGGCAAGTCATGTCGCAGCAGAAACGAATCCGCTGCTCTTTGCCCTGACGGTTTTGAATCACGATTTCCGTCACACCGTTTTCCAAGATCAGGTCGTATCGGACCAGTCGCCATGACTGCGGCATGACAACACTAATCCGTCCAACGGGAATGAGGCTGGGCTGTCGGACGCTGCCTGCTTGAGTCTGCCGGAAAATATCATCGATTTTCTTTTCATTTCTTTCATGCAGGGCTTGGCAGATATCTTTCCAGTTCTGTCGGGCGCATATAGGCATACCGCCACGATGATCCCATAAGTCAGCGCATCCGATCGTGATATGAAACACATTGTCCTGTCCCCAGATAAGACAGCCGATTTTCCCATTGCCGAGTACGGCACCGCACTGGATGCGCGGAAGGGGGAAATTTTTACTGATCGGTTTCATTCCCTGCATTCCCTTTTATTCAACCTGTATGCTTGCTTGATATCTTTTTTTGTTTCAAACACAATATACAGGCGGGAAATAAAAAATCAATCCGGAAGCAATTGGATAATATTCCGTTTTTATTGCCGAAAAATAAAACCGGTCAGGAAAGAGACGAATCGTATTTTTGTTTTTGTATGAATTCGACCGGGGTGCAGCCTAATATCCTGCGGAAGGAACGGTAAAAATGACTGACATCGGAAAAGCCGAAATCCGCAGAGATTTGCTTCATGGAACAGCTGGACTGCTTTTCCGTCATGGCAATTGCCGCCGCATTGATCCTGATCCGCAAAGCAAAATCACCATATGCCATGCCGGTTTCCTGCTTGAACAAATCGGAAAAACGGCTGCGGCACAATCCGCAAACCTGCGCAGCTTCATCCAGAGAAATCAATCTGGTCACTTCACTTCTCGCCAATACAATTGCCGGATAGATTTTCTTCAGGAGTTCGGCAGTGTTCCGCTTGGGCATCCGGGTTTGAATATGCCAGATCAGACGATGAATTTCCAGCCACTGATAGCTGCGGAATCCCGGAACTTTCTGCTTCTGGAGCCGAAGCAGATATCTCGCGGCGCGAAGCACGGATGCCCGCTCCCTTCGCGTAGAAAAACGGGGCTGTTCATCCTGCGGGATAAGAAACGGATACGCCCAGTCAACATCATGGAACGAAGATACGGCCCCTATCAATGCCATATCCAGCGTTACTACCATATAGTGGCACGGCCCGGCAAGAATTCTGGCACGATGCGGTTCCCAGGGACCGGTCAGACAAAATTCTCCCGAACGGCATATCACCTTGAATTTCCCGTAATACATTTCCATCGCACCGGAGAGCACAAGCATGATCTGAGGGGAAAAGTGCATATCGCCCGGAGGATCATGCGGACCTTGTTCACGATATTCATCCAGCAGAAATGGATTTACCATCTCAAAGGTGTGGAAGACCTTTTTGAATTTGGTTCGTTTATTATGCTCAGTCGTTCCCATGGGAAAAAAATTCTGACAAAACCATTTTACATTTCATTTTTATGACTTCTTCATTCAATATAATCGCTTCTCAGACTTTTTCAATCAGAACTTTCGCATATTTCGTTTTTTTTAGCTCTGCCCGAAGCTGAAACTATTCCAATTCGGTGCTGTCGATTGCTGCGAGTTCCTTCCGTCGGACAATCGTGGGCGATGCGTTTGGTTTCGGTTCGGAAAATTGGGGGAACTGTTTTGCAGTTGGTATCGTCTTCCCGGACCTTCGGGTTCAAAAGACCGGCTTCGCGGATGTTTCAGCAAGGGGTGGTTGCGGCAATTCTCCATTTTGGTCTCCCGCAAGGAAGGTTGCAGAAGCATCAGGGAAATGCGTCCTGCAATTTTGAGGCTGTTTTCATCTCTGCGCAGACGTTTGGCACAGGACTTTTACCCCTGTTTTCGCACAGGACTTGGTTCGATGTTTTTGGAGAACATGGAATTTTTCTCCAAAATACCCCGTGTGCTTCCTTAAGTCGTTTATCTCTACTGCGTTGAATATAAAGGACAGGCATAGAGGACGGCAGTCCTTTACCAACAGAGAATTTTGGGAGAATCTATGCAAAACACACGCTTTTTGACGGAAATTCCTGTCTCTGCACCGGTCTCTGTCCGGAATTATCAAAAGTCGTAAGTCTCTGTTCTATAGGGCGATACTTACGAAAGAAAACCGGGACTCAATCCTGATGGACTGAATCCCAGAGAATTGGTTAGTGGTGGAACCGGCGGGAGTTGAACCCGCGTCCTGCGATGACTTCATGACGATATACTACATGCTTGTTCTGTCTTTATTGTTTCGCGTCCTTACACTGAGTCGGCAGACAGACTGTGCTCAGACTGCCTCATCTGAAATCTCGCACGTGGACCGATGAGTCAAATCCTTGTGCCAGAACACTGCTTGCGCCCCCTGACCTAGTGTTCGTCAGACAGGGGACGTCGCCGTCAAGCGGCGAGTGCGTACTCTTCGTTCGCAGTTGTTGTGTTGACCGATGATTTACGAGGCAAACGATCATCCTCGGCATGCGATCGGCAATCGGCACATCCAGTCGAATCCGGAACGGTCCCAAAAGCAAATCACTTCATTGCTGTATACGTGTCAATATAACACTTTTTTTTCGAAAATCAATTATTTTTTCGAAATTTGATACAAAGCGGCCAGATGACGGACATGCTGGTTTTCAGGGAATACCGTTTTCACGCCGTAATCCATGAGCGCCGCGCCCTTCTGAATTGTCTCCGCCGCATCGGCTTCGAACAGCGGAGTCACGCAGTAATCCGCATCCGGCTCAAGTTCCAGCAGCCGGAAATTCCGGACCGCCCGGCGTGAATGTCCGCTGGTAAACACGAACAGGAGGGAATCCGATGAATCATCCGCCTGAAGCTGGAACGCGAGATAATTTTCGTAATCGGTCACTTTGGAATCAGGCGAAGTCAGCAGGAAAACATGCGAATCGGCAAAAAACTTGCGGTTGTCCTTGTAGAACTTGACATAAGCGGCGATCTTCTGCCGGATCTCGGGATCGAAATCGGCGAGTTCACCGGAGAAACCGGGAATGCCCAGCAGACCGGAAAGCATGGCGTATTTCAAATCGAACAAAGCCGCTTCGTCCCACGTGGCGGCGGCACAGGCGAGGACCTGGTCGTATTTGAAAATCGGCGTGCGACGTTCGGGCGCGGGACGCATGACGATCCAGTTCAGAACGCGGCCGGGCATGAAACGCATGAACATGCCCTGTCGGATCCGAAGCGTTTCGAAGGGATTGGCATTGTCGCTGACGAAAGCATGGTCGAAAATCAT
>JAZUCR010000432.1:0-3479 GCA_045639225.1 Victivallales bacterium | reverse complement strand
AAAAAGACCGTGAAAGTGATCGACGGCACCAAGACGGTCGATGAACTGACCGCTCCGAAGATCATCATCGCGACCGGTTCCGAATCCCTGGTCCCGGGCTTCATCCCGCGTCATGAACGCGTGATCACCTCGACCGAACTGCTCTCCATTCCGGAAGTGCCCAAGTCCCTGCTGATCCTCGGCGGCGGCGTCATCGGATGCGAATTCGCCTGCCTCTTCGCCGAACTCGGCACCAAGGTCACCATCGCCGAAATGATGGATTCCATCATGCCCCCGGTCGACCGTGAATGCTCCAGAACCGTGGCTGCCCAGATGGAAAAACAGGGCATCGTCATCAAGACCGGCAAGCCGCTGTCCGACATCAAGGCGACCGCCAAGGGCGTCTCCGGCAAGATCGGCGATGAAACCGTTTCCGCGGAATATCTGCTGGTCTCCATCGGACGCAAGAACGTGCTGGACGGCCTGAATCTGGCCGTTACCGGCGTCAAGACCACCGAACGCGGCTGGATCCCCGTGGATTCCTGCTGCCGCACCAACGTCGCGGGCATCTTCGCCATCGGCGACGCCACCGGCGGCATCCAGCTGGCCCATGCAGCCAGCGCCCAGGGCACCGTCGCGGCCGACGTGGCCTGCGGCAAGAAGAATACCTACAGCAGCGCTCTGGTCCCCGGATGCATCTTCACCACCCCGGAAATCGGTTCGCTGGGCAAGACCCAGGAACAGTGCGACAAGGAAGGTCTTGAGACCCGCGTCGGCAAGTTCCCGTTTGCCGCCCTCGGCAAAGCCATGGCGATCAACGACACCAACGGTTTCTGCAAGATCATCGCCGATGCCAAAACCGACCAGGTCCTCGGCATCCACGTGGTCGGCCCGCATGCCACCGATCTGGTCGCGGAAGCCTGCCCGGCGATGCATCTGGAAATCACCGCCCGCGAACTCGGCAAAGCCATCCATGCCCACCCGACTCTCGGCGAAGCCATGATGGAAGCCGCCCATGCGGTCCACGGCGAATCCGCCCATATTCCTTCCAGAAAGAAAAAATAAGCCGGAAGGGATCATCCCTACCGACATTTCTTCCCCCCTGCCGGAAACGGCAAGGGGTTTTTTTATGGCGGCGGTTCACAGCCCGCCGCGGATCATAAGCCGGATAAGTCTAATAGGCCCAATAAGCAGTGTGTGGAAAACCGGAGATCTCGTGCCGAAGCATGTATTGCGCGGGCGGCCTATACGGCCTATTAAGTTCGCGGGAAACCGGAGATCTCGCGTCATGCCATGTCTTCCGCGATTGTCCGACCTGTCCGTCCCGTCCGGCCAGTCCATTTCCCGGCAGGACTCCCCCTGCCGGGGCAATAAAAATCTCCAATTTTTACATCTGAAAGCTTGTTTTTTCATCTTTCAGCAGTATATTTTTTGACAAAAAACAGGAGTATGATAAAATGAAAACAATGAATCATAAAAATAAATTTTCAATCAGATTTTTCTTTTGCATGATGTTTGCAGTTTTGTTTTTAAGCGCCTACGGAAACCCGAAAGAACCGGATTTCGGATTGCTGCAGAAAAAAGTCATCGAACAGAGATTGACCTTCAGAAAAAGCAGGACGGATTATTCCGGTCAAATTTCAGAAGTGAAACAAAAAATTGCTGATGCGAAAAAAGAATTCAAAAATGATCCGGAAAGTTTGAAATTATTGGTAGAAAATTATAACTCGCTGCTGAAAACCTATCAGATAGCAGATGAAACCAATAAAAAAATCGCCATGGAATCTGATGAACAAATGCGCAAAGCTGCATTTTTGGCAATCCATATTACTTATGTCGCTTTGCAGGATCCGGCAGCAAAGAAAGATTTCATGAAGATGATCAACGATCCCGAAGCTTTTCAGGAAAAAGGAAGTCAAAGTGCAGTCATAATGAAATATCCGAATTATCTAAAGGAAGCAAACAGCAAAAAATATGCTGAAAAAGCGAATGATATTGCCAAAGATTTGAATCTGAAATTTTCATTCGGGAATTTGATATACGACAATATTTCCGATCTTGAAAAAGCGTATGAAACAGTAAAAAAATTATACTGATCACCATCCCCGGTCGCTGAAATCCCGACGGCCGGCAAGTTACCGGCTATCCAAAGCCCGGCAATCTGCCTATCCATCCCATCCTGCCGATAAGGCCTATCCATCACCGTCTGTCTGCGCCAGTCCCCCCCGCGCCAGCGGTTTCCGCCTGTCGGCTCATGAGCCAGCGGAAGACCCGTCTGGCAATCCAGCACCGCTCCGCCAGAAGCGCAGCTTATGACTTATCAAGTTCGCGGAAAAACCGGCGTCGCCGTGGCGCAGGCGGCAGGAAGCGGTTCGGATAAGTATCGGAGAATGCGAAATACAGGATTTCGTTCGATGATTTTCTTCAAGCAGAATACCTGCCTTCCAGCGGCACGGGTCCGGGTTTATTTGTCCCTTTCAGGGCTATCAGTCCCGCCGGCTGAGCCGGCGGGGTCTGATTTCAGCGCTTGACCTGCGGGAAATTTTTGACGGCTTCAGAGGCGCATTTTTTGATAAGCGCGACTTCTTCGGCAGAGATGTCTTTCGGAACGAACGTGCTCTTGGCCGGATCCTTGCCGAAAAGCTCGGCATACCAGACCAGAGCCTGGAGATAACGGCCGCGGTGGTTCAGATGGCTGTAGTCGCAGAAGAGTTTTTCCTTTCCGCTCTTCTTGTCTTTTTTCCAGGAGAAATTGCCCGCGACATCAGTGGTCTTCGGAAGATCGGGCTTCTGCAGGCCGGAAACATCCTTCGGCTCGCAGGCGACCAGTTTGTCTCCCATGGCCTTGCGGAAATTCTGGACGGCATCGCCGACCGGGATCACGCGGAACTGGTATTTTTTTGCCAGCTGGATATAGGCGTCGGTGAGTTTTTCATACATGGCAGTCTGGTCAACCTTCCAGCCTTTCGGATTGCCGGTATTCAGCATGGGCATGGCGGCATTGTAGCTCCAGGTCTGCTGAATGACGATTTCGGCGTTCGGGGCGAGTTTGCGGACCGCGGCGATCAGATTGTCGGCGAACGGCTGATAGGTCTCCGGTTTCCAAGAAAGCCGGCTGGCCTGCTGGATCGTCACGATGTCCCACTTGTCCTCGGCCAGCAGTTCCTGCAGTGATTTTTTATTTCCGGCATACGGCTTGAACGAGGGATCCTTTTCGGTCTTGGCGAAGTTGTTCCAGTGGCGTTCGAGACTGCATCCGCCGAGGTTGGCTCCGACGATCTTGATTTTGCAGGACGGATCCGCAGCAACGACCTGCCGAAGGGCAGCCATGACGCTGTTGGCAAAACTGTTGCCGATGGTAAGGATCTTGATTTCCCTGGCCGGTTCGGCGGCAAAGAGGCCACCGTACAGAAGAGCGGCGGCAAATACGAGACGTTTCATTTGACTTTCCTTTCATTTGCCGGTCGTTTGAGCTCTGCTGTCCGGAGAACACACGGCCA